>VGTH01000052.1 GCA_016874755.1 Deltaproteobacteria bacterium
CCTCAGTGTGCTTTTCTCTCATCGGCGTATCCTTTCCTGCCTGCGCCAACAGGCAGCCTTTCGTTTTTAGATTCGCGAAAGGGTACGCCTACCTATTTCCTATTTCCACACGCTTTGATCATAGCTCTGTAAGAGAACTATACACTTTTGATTGACAGAACAGGACAAAATCTTCTTTAGTTTCAAGGATTGCTCACCGGTATAGGATTTGCCTTTGATATACCTCAAGTCACCAGGACAAGCTTGGGAGAATCATGAAGATATTGCGCCGCTTATCCTTCTTAGCAGTCTCGTTCTGGGGGTGCATTGGACTCTTTTCGTCGATGAGTCCTGCCCGCGCGGGAGCGATTAGCGGAACCAACTCGATCACCGGGCTCTTTGATGCGAGTGTTGGCAATCGGCAAATCACTTTCACAGGCTTCGAGCCTGGGTTCGGCAACGGTGTCATCGCCGATGTGAATATTTCGATCAACTATGCCAAGGCCGATGGTGAAGCGTTCAATCCACCATTTCCCACCTTTGACCGACCGTTTTTTAACGAGATACATTTTGCGATCATCGCTCCAAACGGTATGACCGTTGAGTTGATTGCAGCAAACAGCTTCAATGAAGGTGCGGGCGGCACCAACTTTGATGCCACACAGACCTTCGATCAGCAAGCTGCCAATGTCGTCAATGTGAATCTCGATCTGCCAGCTGCGGGAAGCTTCCGTCCGACCGGACCCGGCAGCTTGAACGATTTCAATGGCTTCTCAGCCCTGGGCACCTGGACGCTGTTCATAGAAGATACTGTTATCGACGACGCTCTACGATTTCGTAGCTTTACGCTTAACATTATTACCGACGTGTTTAGCGTCCCCGAACCGACGAGTTTATTGCTCCTGACCTTGGGCATTGTCGGATTGACCTTGCGTCGTCGTAGATTTTCGAACTAAGAAAACTCGCCCGGCCAGTACAAAGCCCGCTCTGAGCTGTTTCAGGGCGGGTTTTTTTTTGCCTGCCGAAAACTTTTTCACAGTGTAGTCGCGGCGGCGTTAGACATTTGCCTCTCCTGAGGATAAGGCTGAGGCATTCTCGCCATGCCCGATCCCTCGCAGGAAAAAACTTCGGCTCTGCGCCGCTATGGTCTCGTCGCGCTCGGCTTTATTCACATCGCTGTGGGCCGCGGTCTGCACGGCACCTTCGGTGTGTTTTTTGTTGCCTTTCTTGACGCCTTTGGCTGGAGCCGCGCGGTCACGGCTGGTGCCGCCTCGCTGGCGATCATTGTCGAGGGAATTTTCCATCCGATCGTCGGCACGCTGACGGATCGGATCGGCGGCCGCAAGACCCTCTTGTTGGGCGGCCTCGTGCTCGCCATTGGTTTGGCCTTTAGTGCTACGGTCAACTCGGTTTGGCAACTTTATTTTTGGGTTGGCGTTGTCTCTGCGGCGGGTATCTCGCTCATTGGCATGGTGCCGCACGTGGCGATCATCTCGCGTCAGTACGCGAACCGCAAAGCGACAGCGTTGGGCATTGCCTGGGCGGGCGGCGGCGTCGGCATTTTTGTGCTCGTGCCGGTGACGGCCGCGATGATTGCAAACTGGGGCTGGGCCTCCGCCTATATTGGCCTGGCTGTGATGGTGGCGATACTGGTGATACCGCCGGTATTATTTTTCATCCGCGCGGATCATGAGCAAGCGCAAGGCACGGCGAGCCAATCCCATGCGCCTGGTCATGCTAAGCACGCCGTAGACGACGGCGACTGGACCGTCAAACAAGCTTTGACCAATTCTTCCTTTTGGCTGCTCTTTGGCGCCAGAGTTCTGGCGAGCCTCGGCAATCAAATCATTGTGACCCATCAGGTCGCCCATGCCGTGGACGTCGGCTATCCGAAGATTTTCGCGGCGTCGATCTTCGGCGTTATGGGCGTGGTCAGCATCGCCGGGCGGATCTTGTTCGGCTACCTGGCCGACCGCATGCGCCGTGAACTGGTTTACACCTGGGTTCAGGCGGTGTCCGCAGTGGGAACTGTAGCCTTGCTGGCGACCACGGACAATTCCATGCCGATCTTGCTCTACGCCTACGCCGTATTCTACGGCATGGGCCAGGGTTCGCGCGCGCTGGTTTTGTCGGCGATTTCTATCGACGTGTTCAAGGGCAAGAACTTCGGCGCGATCTTTGGTTACTTTACCTTGAGCGTCGGCGTCGGCGGCGCTATCGGCGCCTGGCTTGGCGGTTACCTCTTTGACGTCACGCGCAGTTATCAGATCGCGTTTTCGATTTCGTTGGCCTGTTTAATAGGTTCGGTTTTCGTGGTTTTTATGAGCACTCGTAGTATCAGAGCACAAAGCGCGGCAAGGGGGGCATAGGGATGATTCAACTTTACACTTGGGGCACGCCCAACGGCAAGAAAGTTTCTATCATGTTGGAAGAGACCGGCCTGCCATATGAAGTGCATGCGATCAACATCGGCCAGGGCGATCAGCTGAAGCCAGAGTATCTGGCGATCAATCCCAATAATAAAATTCCGGCGATCATCGACAGCGATGGCCCCGGCGGTAAACCACTCAAGCTATTCGAGTCGGGCGCCATCTTAATCTACCTGGCCGACAAGAGCGGCAAGCTCTGGCCGGCTGACATGGCGAGGCGCTACGAAGTAGTTCAGTGGCTGATGTTCCAAATGGGCGGTGTCGGGCCGATGTTCGGCCAGGCCAATTATTTTTACCGGCTCGAACCGAAAAATCCCGGTGCCATCGAGCGCTTCTACAAAGAAGCGATCCGGCTTTACAACGTGCTCGACAAGGAGTTGGGCCAACGCGAATATCTTGCCGGCGAATATTCGATTGCCGATATCGCGACCTATCCTTGGGTCGGACGCCATGAAGGGCACAACGTGAAGTTGGAAGAGTTTTCCAATGTAAAACGCTGGTTCGATCAGATCGGCAAAAGGCCGGCGGTGCAGCGGGGGATGGAGATACCGAAGAGGTAGCGCCTAGCGTCTCGGGTCTAGCGTTTTGCGTTAAGCGTTCCGCCGCCCTCCAACCCTAGACGCTAGACGACAAAGACTAGACGCTATTCCGAAAGGATTCTAAATGTCCAAGACCGAAAAGCCCCGCGCCGAGTGGGGATCGGACGTTGTCGTCGATCTGCTCAAGGCGTTTGAGTTCGAATACATCGCCATCAATCCCGGCGCGACGTTTCGCGGCTTGCACGATTCTCTCGTGAATTACGGCGGCAACCATGCGCCGGAGATTATTCTCTGCAATCACGAAGAGATCGCTGTCGCGCTGGCGCATGGCTACGCCCGTGCGAAGGGTAGGCCGATGGCGGCGGCGGTGCACAACGTTGTCGGTTTGCAGCACGCCTCCATGGCGATCTACAACGCCTGGGCAGATCGCTTGCCCGTAATCGTGCTCGGCGGCACCGGGCCGATGGACTCGGCCAACCGGCGGCCCTGGATCGACTGGGTGCACACCGCTAACGTGCAGGGCAATCTGGTGCGCGACTTCTGCAAGTGGGACGATCAACCGGCGAGCGTCGAGGCGGTGCCAGATTCGTTCATCCGTAGCTATCGCTTGGCGACCACCGATCCCATGGGGCCGGTCTACATTTGCTATGACGGCGATGTGCAGGAGAAGCAGCTGTCCGGCGAGATTTCAGTAGACATTTCGCGCTACCCCGCACCGCTGCCGCTGCAAGCGCCGGAAGAAGGTTTTGAGAAAACCATCCGCTTAATTCTCGAAGCGAAGCGTCCGGTGATTATTGCCGACTGGGTTGGGCGCAAGGAGGCCGGTTTCAAAGCGCTCGGCGAGTTGGCAGAAATGCTCGCCGCGCCGGTGCTCGATCAGTTCGGCCGGTTTAATTTCCCTGTGCAGCATCCGCTCAATCTCACCGGCCAGACTGATAAAGTGATTCCCCGGGCGGACTTAATTCTTGCCCTTGACGTTCCTGACCTCGAAGGCGCCACGGTACGCCGCGCTCAAGAGCGCGGCAATCGCAAAGCGACTCCATTGATCGCGCCGGGGACGAAGATGCTCAACGTCGCGTTGGACGATCTCCTCGTGCGCGCCTGGGCGACGGATTTTAACAAGCTGCGCGAAGCGGATCTGATGATTCTCGCCGACACTGCCCTATTCTTGCCTGAGTTGGTGCGGCGCTTGACAGGGGAGAAGAGACTTGCGGATCAACAGGGCGCCATCGGCCAGCGGCGCGCCGAGTGGAGCAAGATCTACGAAGACAAAAAGGCGGCGTTGGAAAAAGAGCTGAAAGCCAAATGGGATGAAAAGCCGGTGTCGATGACGCGTATTTACGCCGAGATCAACGAAGCGCTCAAGAACGAAGATTGGGTGCTGACCAACGGCAGCTCGCAGGGAAAAGAGAATTTCTATCTGCCGGCCACCAAGTTCAATCAGATTCTCGGCAAATACAAAGGCGGCGGCTTGGGCTACGGGATGCCGGCGTCACTGGGAGCAGCGCTCGCGCTCAAAGGCTCAGGCAAATTCTGCATCAACATCCAGCCCGACGGCGATCTATTGTTCACTGTGAGTTCGATCTGGACTGCGGTGCATCATCAAATCCCTCTGCTCAGCATCGTCTGCAGCAATCGTTCTTATTTCAATGACGAAGAGCATCAAGAGCGCATCGCGATTCAGCGTAACCGCCCGGCGGAAAATAAGACCATTGGCATCCGTATCGAAGACCCCAACGTCGACTTTGGCGCCATGGCGCGCACCTATGGTTGCTGGGGCGCGGGGCCGATTACGGAGCCGAAGGATTTGGTCAAGACTCTGCGCGAGGCGGTGAAGGTCGTCAAGGGCGGCAAGCCCGCCCTGGTGGATGTGGTTTGTCAGATGCGCTAGCACGACTGGGAAGGAACAGCCTCCGAAAAACGCAAAAGGCGCAAAATAGAATCCGACGTAGGGGTGCGATTCATCGCGCCCGCGTTTCCAACCACCGATCAGATTTGACGGGCCCAAAAGTCGCACCTATTCCTTCGGCGGCACGATCTCGCGTAGGCTTAGCAGCGCAAAATCCAAATTCGCCACGCCGTCTGTTCTCAACGTTGTCTGCCAGCCGCCCCAGTCGACGAGCTTCGAATATTTGCCAGTACTTTTGCCTTCTTCGTCAGTATATTCCGCAAAGAGTCGCCAGTTGTTGCGCGGCTTACCGGTCACTGCTTCGAAAGGCTCCGTGTCTAGGTAGAGACGATTAGTAACTCGCTGGGGTTGGTTGGGCATCGTGAAGCTGACCAGCTTCAAGCCAAACCAGCGATCCGGCGTCAGCGCGGCGTCGAAGTGGGGCCTGAGTGTAATGTAGTCGTAAATCGGGTGCGTTAGTTCCTTGCCGAAGCGCGCCACGGCGCCCATGGTCGCGGCTTGAAAGGTCATCATGGTGCATGAAGCCAGGTCGGGATTTTTCTCCGTATGGGCGCCGCCGCGGATTTTTAGCGAGATCGCCGCGCGTTTCGGATCGGTGATGCCGCGCACTCGCACATAGGCGGTGAACTCTTGGTTCCTTGTATCGGCCGGGCTTGCCAAATAGTCCTGCTGAGTTTTCCAGGTGTATTTCTGTACGCCGCCGCTGGCGTAGATGTGCAATCGCGCGGTCTTTCCCGTGGCGCCCGAGGCATAATTCAAATCATGCGCTGGCACGCTCCAGTAGCGCAGGGCGCCTTCCGTTCGTTCGAGGGCGGTAGTCTTACGTTCGATCTGAAACCGGTTGGTGCTGTTCGGGTTTTGCGCGCCGAGGTGGAAAGCCGATCCCGATGCACTTGGGAACAGCATCGCCACGGCGTCGAAATCAAGCGCACTGTGCGATGGTTTTGTGACGTAGACTGGCGTGGGCTGGTTGATGGCAGAATCTGAGCACCCGGCGGCCAGAGTTGCCCAGGCAATTACTGCAATTACCAATGTTGAACGGACCTTCACTTTGAAAGGGGAACGCGGAACAGTGAACATCTGCTAAGACGTGTGCGCTTCCATTTTCTGCAACCGCGCCCGCACAAGATCGATATGGCCGCGTAAATTATAGCTCCAGTCGGCGTAGCTCCTGCCAACGCGGGTATTGTTGACGCCTTGCTCGATCTCGTCGAGGCGGTCCATGTAGCGTTCGATCTGGGCTGAATCCGGTTGCGTCGAAACGTCGCGTTCCAGCTGTTTGAGATCTTCATACCACTTAAAGACGCGAGACTTCGCCCGCCATTCGATCAGCGTCGGCAAGAAACGAATCGCGGGAACCAGAATTGCGACGATCGGAACAAATAAGACGAACATGCGCTCAACAAAATTGGCCAGCCAGAAAGGCAAATAACGCTGCAAGAAGGGCTTGCCGTTCTGATAAAACCGGCGGGCCTCTTCGGCGAGCGGAAATTCGCCGTCACGCGGTGATGGGAACTCGTTGGCTTTATGTAGCACGCCGGCACGTTTGTGCACTTCGCTTGCCGACTCCACGAGCAGAAAGCCCAGCGCCGGGTGAAAATCATCACGTACGATCAGATTGGCAGTGGTCGCCAGCAGTGTCATGTCGTGGGCCGGCAAATCCAACGCCAGGTCGATGGCGCCGCGCGGCAAATTGAGGACGCTCAAAAAAGTGAAGCGGCGTGTCAACGCCTCGGCTTGCGCGATGCTGGTAAGCTTGATCTCTTTCGCTTTAGCTAGCCTTTGCACGGTCGGGGCGTCAGGGGAGCCGACCAATAAGGCCGCGTCTACTTTGCCAGCGATGAGCGCGTTGGCGGCGTCATTGGTGCCGAGCGGCAAGAGTTCCGTGGTGGGCGCCAGTGCGCCTCCAGCCTTGAGCAGTTGCAATGCCAGGGCGCGGGTGCCGCTGCCCTCAGGGCCGACGGCGAGCCGCTTGCCTGCCAGTTGGCTGAATTTGTCGATCGTCTCTTTGCCGCGATAGAAAATCCACAGCGGCTCAAAATAGACCGCACCCAAGGAGCTCAGTCCTGGGGGCGACTCGCCGCTGACGATGCCGCCTTGAACCAAGGCCGCTACGACGCCGGAGCTTGAGTCTTGTAAGCGTTTCAGATTCTCCACCGAGCCTGCCGATCGTTTGAGCTCCATGGCAATCTTCTCTCGCGCCAAAATCTTTTGGTACTGCTGGGCGAATAAATGATAGGCGCCGCCATCGGCGCCGGTGCTCATGACAAAGCTTTTCGGTGGCGCTGGCTGTACGTATTTCGCTGCAAACCAAAAAGCCGCGATGATTGCCAAAAGAGGCAACCCGGCGATGAATAACAATTCTTTGAGCGCGTCACGGTCGAACTGCAAGCGCCCGTCACTGGGTTTGTGGACGACCGCTCGGACGCGCCGCCGGCGTGTCCGTTGCGAGCTGTTGGGAGGTATTTCTGCCATGAGTTGCCATAGCCATTAGCAACTCTCGGAAAAATATTCAACTAAATATCGTTGACGGTTGCTCCTATTTGCGGTTGTCCAGACCGGCCTTTGCGCGCCGGTCGCGGATGCTGTCGGCCTGGCTCTCCACTTGGGCGCGCATGGACACGAGGGCTTTGCGATTGTCGTCGTAGGCCGCTTTGAATTGCTGTTTCGAAGTAAAACCGTTCCCAACCACTCAGCGGGCGCGGTCGATAAAGCCGCTCTTACGAATTTCGTCCATGAAGCTCGGTTCCACGAGCCGCAAGCTCTCCGGCGTCGCTTTGGCAGCGGCGGGGTTTGACTTGGCGACATCGGCAATCACAAATTCCAACCCTTTGCGTTCCGGCAAAGTCAGCAAGCCTTCGGCGTGTTTGGCGATGTAGAAGTCATAGCCGATGCTCGCTGCCTCGTCGTTGAGACGCAAATATTGTTTGATCAGTCGTACGCCCAGCGCTTTGTCTTTCTTGAGCAGGTAGAGACCTTCGATAACCGCTTTGAGGAAGTTGCTCGCAGCTTGACGATTGGCGTCGAGAAAACTCCGCTTGGCCATCATGCAATTAAAGCAAAACTGCGGCAGGCCCCATTTGCTTTCCGAAAGATCGACCCATAACTTCATGCCCGCGTTGACTGCTGCAGTGGCCTGTGGATCGCTCAAGATCGTCGCTTGCACCTGGCCTGCGAGCAATGCCGCTTGGCGGGTCGAGACACCGCCGAGCTGAATCAACGAGACGCTTTCCGGTTTGACGCCGACTTTCTCCAATGTGAGCTTGGCACTGGTCTCCGACGACGAGCCGAAGCGGCTGATCGCCAGCCGTTTGCCGGCGAGATCTTCGGGCCGCTTGATCTCCGGGCGAACGATCAGTTTGTCGGGAATGAAATTCAAGCCGCCGCCAATCACCGTGACATCGGAACCTCGCAAATTCGCGTTCACCGCCAGCGACGAAGTCGAAAATAGAAATTGCGACTCGTTGGCGAGCAGCGTCTGCATGCCGACGGTGCCATTCTCGATGGCGATGTATTCCAGATCGATGCCATATTTTTTCGCGAGTTTCTGGTCATAGACGACCCAGAGCAATGAGTGAATCGTCGAGAGCCCACCGCTGGCGGCGCGGATGCGCTGGGCCAGAGCTGGCGAATGAATCGCACAAAGCAGCAAGGCCGTGAGGATTGCAAAAACAAGCCGTCTTTCCATTTTTTCAACCGTGAATGTTTTCAATCAGCCCTACTCAGACACCGAGTTTTTCTGCGAGATCAAGGAAGCTGGTCGCAACGATATCGTAGTGACCCACATCGGGCATCGCCGCAGCCTTTCCCGGTCCATGCTCCAGCTCCCGATGAACGAAGGCGGTGCGAAGCCCGTGTTTCTTGGCGGATTGTAAATCATGCTCGTGAGCAGCGACCATCATGACTTGCTCGGGTTTTAGATCAAAGAGCCGCGGTGCGAGGCGGTATACTTCCGGGTCGGGCTTGTAGCGCTGGACGTTTTCCGCCGACAGGACGCAGTCCCAGGGCAGGCCGGCAAACTTTGCCATGTTAGTCAGCAGGGAAATGTTGCCGTTCGATAAAGTCGAGATTACGAACTTGGTTTTGAGCCGTTGTAGACCCGGCACGGAGTCAGGCCAGCCTCTGAGTCGATGCCAGACAAGGTTGAACTGTTGCGTTTCTTCCTCGGTGAGGTTGGTGAGGGAATATTTCTTTAGGGTTTCTTCGAGCATCATTCGATGCAGCTCATCAAGCTTGGTCCATGGCAACTCGCCGTCTTGTACTTTGTCCATGTACGGTCGGTAAATCGACCGCCAAGCATCGGCGAAGGC
Organism: Deltaproteobacteria bacterium; assembly: GCA_016874755.1. Lineage (NCBI taxonomy): Bacteria > Pseudomonadati > Myxococcota > Myxococcia > Deltaproteobacteria bacterium. The sequence continues at coordinate 9,167 of VGTH01000052.1, forward strand.
TGCCCAGTCGATGTTGATGCCCTTGGTTCGACCGAGCTCCTCGCCCTCGGCGATAACGCGCGAACGCCAGTCGACGACGGTGCCGAAAACGTCGAAGGCGAGCAAGCGAATGGCTGCTGTGGCTTTTGGATCCATCATTTTACCCGCACACCGGAAACTTAAATGGATAGTTATGCAGCGCCTCACCGCCGCCGGGTTTCACCACAACGGCAGCGCCGAGCTGCAAGCCGGCTTTGAAATCTTTCGTGATCGGGTTGGGCTGGATGACGTGGACCATGTTTTGTTCCAGCGTCCATTTCTCTAAAGGATGTGCCGCTGATCTTGTTCCTAGCTCGGGGGATTTGCCCGCTTCGCCGTGGAAGACGCTATCATAGCTGGTGAAGCCGGCCTCTTCGATGGCCGACGTTGCGGCGATGATTTGCTCGCTGGTCGTGCCGGGCTTGCAGATCTTGCGCACACTTTCGTAGCATTCATGCGCCGCATCGAAGAGCTGGCGGTAGGTCGGTGTCGGCTCTTTGCCGATGGCAAACGGTCGGTGAATCTGCGTCGAATAGCCCCAGTAGCTCACGGTCAGTTCGGTGATGACCACACTGCCTCGCTGCAGCACGCGCGAGGTTTGCCGTTGCCAGGGGACGAAGCGATCGGGGTTGTCCATGTTGGTCGTCGCAATGAAATGAATGCCGGGATCGCCGCCTTGTTTGATGTAGGCACTGTAGACGATCGACAGAACTTCTTGCTCGGTGAGTCCGGGGCGCAAATTGTTTTCCAACGCTTCGCAGGCGAGATCGGTGAGATCGCCGCTCTTGCGCAGGTAAGCCAACTCTTCTTCGCTGCGCACGCGCCGGATGCGGCCGAACTGCGGGCCAAACTCGACGAACTCCGCTGCGGGAAACTGCTTCTGCAATTCGGTCACGTGGCCGTAGGACATGGCGCGCATGCTGACGAGACCGATCTTGCTTTTGGTCAAGCCACGTTTTTTGATCTCTTCGACAATCGTCGGCATGGGCGTCGGCCCGTACCAGCGCACGTCATCGACAATCGATTGCGCCTTGGCACAGGGTTGGTGATTGAAAAAATGGATGAAGACCGTAGCGTCACCCTGGCGCGGAAACAGCAGCCAGCAGGGCGACTGCGGCAAATAATTCGCCAGGTAGGAGACCTCCGACGAGCCGCGCGCGCCGGCAATAAAAATTGCCTCTATGTCGTCTCTCTGCATCGCGGCGCGAATGGCGCCGTAGCGGCGGCCGTACTCGGCTTCGGAGAAGCGGGGAAAAAGATTGTCTGCCATCGTCGGTCCTTTCGGTTTCGCTGCAATCGAATTTGCCTCGAATTTGATCGAGTGTGTATCAATTCAGCTGCCAGATGGCAAAGTTCAAGGCTGTGGCAAAAGCCACCCACAGTGCATAGGGAACAAAAAGCCACGCGGCGACCACGTTGGCATGGCGCGCCTGGGCGATAAAAATGACGATTGCGATCAGCAAAAGAATGATGTCGATCAGCGCGAGCCCCGGCCGTTGGAGACCAAAAAATAGAAAGGACCAAAGTCCATTCAAGATTAGCTGAGTGCCCCAAAGCCACATCGATTGTAACTTGGCCGGGCTCTTGGAGCGCCAAACGAGCCAACCGGCAACGGCGATGCCGATGTAGAGTGCGGTCCATACAGGGCCGAAAAGCCAGTTGGGCGGTGTCCACGCGGGCTTCTGCAGGGCGGTATACCAGGGACCTGGACCGAACTGAGTGCCGATCAAAGCAGCGAGAAAAACCAAAACAACAAAGACGACCAAAGACGACCAAAGACGACCAAAGACGACCAAAGACATATGCCGCTCTCCTGGCCCATGAGTATTTGAACTGATCTAGATTTTGCGGAGCGCGCGCAGCTGTTGCAAGACCTGTTCGAATGCCTCCGGTTGTGCCTTGGAAGCCGCGGTTTTGTAGAGGGCGTAGCGATGGTGAGCCGGCCACAGGTTCCATTCTTCCGCGCTTACGCTCGCCTGCAATTCGGCGCTTTTCTGCGCCACCGCTGCGGGCACCTTCCCGGCCTCCCAAACACCAGCGTCCATGGCTGCAAGTTTTTCCACTGTCGACCCGCGATGCTTTTTTGAAAGGAAGCTCAAATATTCGGCGAAGACCAGCTGCTCCTCTTCGGTATCGCAGGGGAGGTGGCAGAGAACTTGGCGCTCTTCCAGGTCAAAGGCAAGCCAATCTTTGAGTGAAAGTTTCATGCCCGTCACGTCAAGTTTCCGTCGCACGTCGAGAGGCAAACGGCTGAGTTTCGGATAAAACTCCGCTTCGTATCGATATTTGTGAAACATAAGACCGGTTGCCTTCAGCTGTTGAGAAAAGTATTTTCCTCAACGATTGAGGTAAGTCAAACTAAAAGAGCTAAAATGTGAGGGACGGCGCTCGGGCAATTACCGGGCGAAAAGGAGTGGGCGGTGCGCTGTGCTAATGGTCGGTGGTCAGTGGTTTGACTTGAACCGGACGCGAGGCTTTCGCCTCGACCGTTGCAGGAGATTGCTCCGTAAGCAAGATCGGTTTCGCGCGCAGGCTAAGGCGCAGCCAGTTGCGCAGATTTTGAAATCCCATGGTGCGTCGCTTCGGCGGCACATCGGGTATGAGAATCTTTTTCGTTCTGCGCATTTTTCGTTACCTGAAAGAAAAATCGGTCATGTCAGCGCAGACTTTAGTCAGGTGATGGTTTAGATTACGTTATAGCTATGCAACACCAACCCAATTCCAGCGGTGTCCCGCGTCCTCCTGAAGCCGAGGGGTTTTTCACGGGCGTGCAGGTACGCCCGTTGATCCTCGGTGTGGTCGTCGACTACATCGCAACCTATTTCGTGATCTACAGCTATTTCTTTATCTACTGGGCCAATCAGGCCGGAGGTCAGAAACCGCCATCGCCCGAGGCGATCACGCAGTACATGCAGAGCTATGAGGGCATGATGATCACACTAACCCTCGGAGCTTTGGGCACACTGATCGGCGGTTTTGCCGCGGGGCTCAAGGCCGATTCTCACGAGATCAAGCATGGCGCGTTTGTCGGTTTGGGTTCTTTGACGTTGTCCTTTATCGAGCAACAAATGGCCGGCGGGGAGCTTCGGCCGATGCCCGAATGGATGCGCGCTGTGTCGATATTGTCGATCATTCCTGCGGGGGCGTTGGGTGGCATGTTTGCAAGCTTGCTCAAAGGTAGAAGATCGTAGCCACGGCATTTTGAATCAAAGGAAAGCGCGTTGCGAGAAGCAAAACAATTTCGTCGCGCGGTGCCCGGCGACTACGCCGACATCGTCCGCCTCAACACCGAGAACTTTATCGCCAATCTCTCCGCCGAGGAGCGCGGCGACGGTTTTTTGTCAGCGGTTTTCACCATCGAGCAGGTGGCTGCCATGGCGAGCGATTTGGGCATCATGATCGCCTTGGACGGCGGCGCGGTCGTTGGCTTTGTCTGTGCATTCCGCAACGACTTCGACCACGGCTCGCCCGTCGTCGCGAAGATGATCGAGTCCTATGACCGGGCGAGGTTCGAGGGCAAGCTGCTTACCGAATACCAAACCTACGCCTACGGTCCTGTCTGTATCGACCGACGCTATCGTCGCCAGGGTCTGCTGCGCGGCCTCTATGAAGCGCAGAGAAACGATCTTGCCGGACAATTTGAAGTCGGGGTCGCGCTGATTGCCCGCGATAATCCGCACTCGATGGAGGCCCATGTCAAAGGGTTGGACATGATTGAAGTGGGGGAGTTTGAGGTGAACGGCAAGGTCTTCGCGACGGTGGCGTTTCGTCTGCCGGCGAAGAGCTAAGGGCTAAGCGGTAAGCGCAAAGAGCGCTTGCGGTTTGCTGCGATCCCTTGCGCAAATCTGTGCGCTTCCATAGAATCGGGCGTCATTTGGGGCGAATAACAATTCATTCGAAAGGAACATTGACCAATGGATGCTGATGCCAAGAAAACTGCGCTGCGCATGATACCCTACGGGATTTACGTTCTGACTTCGGAGGGCAAGGACGGCAAGGTTGCCGCGGCAACCGTCAATTGGGTGACTCAGACCGCCTTCCAGCCTCCGCTGGTGGTCGTCGGCGTGAAGACCGATTCCGGCGCCCATGCAATCATCAAAGAGACTAGAGTGTTTGCTCTGAACATGCTCGGTAAGGACCAGAAGGGACAGGCCTTTACCTTCTTCAAACCGCTCGAGCGCGACGGCAATTCCATCGGTGGCGAGGCCTTTCGTAAGGGCAGCCTGGGCGCGCCGATTCTGGAAAAAGCGCCGGCCTTTGTTGAATGCGCGCTTGTGCAGACCGTCGAGATTGGCGATCACTCAATCTTTGTTGGCGAAGTGAAAGACGCCGGCGTCGCGGTGGCACCGACTGGTCGGCCCGATGACGCGATCCTCGCCATGCGCGATTTAGGCGATAAGGTTTTTTACGGGGGATAGGCGCGCTAAGCGCGCCGGTTGCGGGTTTGGGGTTTCGATTTTCGGGTTGTAAGAAGGAGAACCTACGATGGCAAAGATTAGACATATCGCTTACCGGGCGGAGGACGTGGACGCGATGGCGAAGTTTTTCGTTGACGCTATGGGTATGAAGATGATTCAGAAGCGCAAAAACAACGCCATCGATTTGAGCGATGGCGAAGTGAATATCACCGTGTTGCCGCTGGCGGCGGGCATGGGCGGCAAGGCTGGCATCGATCACATCGGGTTCTCCGTATCCAACGACCAGGAGCAGTTCCAAAAGATGGAGTCCTGCGGCGCCGTCAAGGCAGGCGCGGTGAACCTCGGCACGGCGTACTATGAGGACAAGTACAAAGGCCCGGAAGGGATCATTGTCGACGTTGGCCACTGGCAGGGCGCGGCGCCGGTGAAGGAATAATCGTTGCTCGTGGTTCGTGACTCGTGCTCGTGCCGAAAATTACGAGCATAAGCCCCGAACACGAGCGACGAGCACGAGCGACGACCCATGATAACCACCGTGGTAAATTTTATACTGCCGGCGCCGGTGAGCCGCGATAAAGCCAAAGAACTTTATCTTGGCACGGCACCGAAATATCGCGAGGTCGCGGGGCTGGTGCGCAAATACTACTTGCTGACGGAGGACGGCGGCACCGGCGGTGGTGTTTACCTGTGGAAATCCAAGGCCGACGCCGAGAAGCTTTTTACTCCCGAATGGAAGCAGTTTATCAAAGATCGCTACGGCGCCGAGCCAGTGATTACCTATTATGAAAGCCCGGTGCTGGTCGATAATCTCACCGGTGCGATCAGTTCCGATTGAGTTGCGCTCAAAAAGAAAATAGCGAAGAGGCGCCCCGCGAGGGCGCCTCTTTTTTTTCGGGGTTGCAAACGCTCTGGCGCAAGCTATTTGATCGGTTGAATGAGCACGCGCAGGACCTTGGCTGCGTCAGCGTAACTCTTACCATCGGCGACTTTTTTCACCATACCGTTTTCAGCTTTGCCGGTGTTGGGGCCTTTTTGGCGCGGGCCCTGGTCCGAGCCGATGCCTGGTTCTTGGTCCACTTCGGTGCCGGCATCCCACAGCATGAGCTGCGCGCTGATGTCGCCGCTGATCGCTTTGCCGTCTTTGAACAACTCAATGCCGGCTTCGCCAGGAGCGTAGAACCAATCGTTGGACTGGCCCATCATCAGTGTCATCGATAACTTGTCGCCTGGCATTGCCGAAAATGTCGCTTCGTAAGCCGCCCCCGGTGTGATTGGCGCTGGACTGCTCAGGCCCAAGGGGGTGTTGTAGACGACCACCGACTTGACGCCTTTCGCGCCAGTCAGCGATTTCGCAAGCATTGCGGGATTGCCATCTTCGGCCTGCGCCTCTAGACCTTTGCCGCGATCCTTTTGTCCCTCGCTGAAGACCGGCGCTTTGTCGCTGTGCACGATTGCCGTGCCCGGCGAGAATGCCAACGACCACTTGGTGCCGTTGGAGGCAGTAAACGCATCGGGCTTGGAAATGTTCTCCACGCGGATGGCAAATTTCGTTTCGCCGTTAGCAAACGCTGCGCCGGTGACGCTCAGCAGCATTCCCGCAATAAGGCCCAAAACTTTCATATTCATGGTTGCTCCTCCTGGTTTATTCGTTGATAATTTCTGTGTGCTGCCCGCGTATTCAATTCAAACCGGTTCTTGCTGATTTAGATGCGCGACGCCGGACAAACGGTGCATGGCGGCTTGGGATCGAAAGCGACTGGCATCGAACAGGCTTGAAAGGAGATGACTATGACACGTCGTGGGCTATTGAAAGGAATCTTCGCCGGTGGTTTGTGGTCCGCGTGGCATGGCTTGGCGCTTTCAGCCCAGCCATCTTCTCTGAAAGAGATCGAAGCATTGCAAAAAAACTGGAAGACGTTGCTCGCCGCTGGCACCAAGGTGCCGCTGCCGACGGAGCCGCTCAAACTAACCAAAGAGGAGTGGCGCAAGCGGCTGGACGCGCAACAGTTTCACATCTTGCGCGAGGAGGGCACGGAACGCCCAGGGAGTAGCCCGTTGAATGGCGAAAAGCGGCCGGGAGTTTTCGCCTGTGCCGGCTGCGACCTGCCGGTTTTTACTTCCGAAATGAAATATGAAAGCGGCACTGGCTGGCCGAGTTTTTTCACGACCATTCCCGGCGTGTTTGGCACCAGCACAGATTTTAAACTGCTCCTGCCGCGCACCGAATATCACTGTATCCGCTGCGGCGGCCATCACGGCCACGTTTTCAACGACGGCCCCCAGCCCACCGGCCAACGCTGGTGCAACAACGGCCTGGCGCTGAAGTTTGTTGCGAAAAATTTACGGAGTTAGGGTTGGTGACCACCGTGGGGATTTCCCCCGTTTGACGCGGCATGCGTGCGCGGCGTAGCGGCTCGGCTTCGGTGAAAATAAGGCGACGGCGGAAGGCAATAGGGCTCTCTGCGATGAGCAAGGCTTTTAAGCCCTCGATCGGAGTCGTGAAGTGAGGTCGGTGTAGAAAACGTGACGGGTCCTGACTCCACACTAGAATTGAGAGATGCCATCGACGTGCGAGGTGTTCGGCAGTGGCGCCGATAAACGCATGTTCCTGTTTGTCGTCTAGCGTCTAAGGTTTGGCGCCAGACGCTAGACGCGAAACCCTAAACGTCTAGCCCTGCTCACCAACCCGCGCCCTTGGTCGCCAATTTCAGCCGAAACACGTTTGTGTTCGATGTAATGAAGAGCGACGAGCCATCTTCGCCCCAAGATACGTTGCCGGTCGGAACGCCGGTCTCGATGCTGCCGAGATGCTTGCCGTCTGGTGAGAATACATAAATGCCGCCAGGTCCGGCGCCGAAAATGTTTCCTTCGCGATCGACCTTCATGCCGTCGGGTGCACCGGGTTTTTTACCTATCAAGCCAGTTCCGTTGAACAGAACTCTACCGTTTCCGATCGTACCGTCGGCTTTCACGTCATAAACCATCCAGCCGGCAGTGGCTGCGTCGGAGTTGCTGATGTAGATTCTTTTTTCGTCCGGTGAAAAGGCGATACCGTTGGGTGCCTTGATGTCTTTGGCTAGCAGCGTGAGCTTGCCGCCTTTGGAGTAACGGTAAACTCCTTGGAACGGCGTCTCTTTGCGCGGATCGTCAAAGGCTTTCGGCAAGCCGAATGGCGGATCGGTGAAATAGAGATCGCCGTTAGATTTGAACACAACGTCGTTGGGGCTGTTGATGCGCTTGCCCTCGAAGCGGTCGACCAGCGTGGTTTTCGTGCCGTTCTTTTCCAAACGCGCGATGCGGCGGTCGCCATGTTCGGCGAGCACGAGCCGTCCGTCTGGGTCGAAGGTCAGGCCGTTGGAACCTGGCTCTGGCCCTTCAAATGGACCCTTTCCTGTGTAGCCGCTGGGATGCAGGAACACGCTGGTGCCTTTGCCTTCCTGCCATTTGACTACGGAGTTGGTCGGAATGTCGGAGAAGAGTAAGTAGCCTTCCTTGCGATTCCATACCGGCCCTTCGACCCATTTGCGGCCGCTGACGATGCGTTCGACTTTGACATTGAGCGGCACGAGCTTGTCGAAGCGCGGATCGAGCCGGACGATGTTGATCTCCTGGACCGGCTTGGCTGGCTGGGGCTGGGCGAACGCGGTAGCTAGACTGGACAGAACGAAAGCAACGATCAAGATGGTCTTGAAGTATTTCATTGATGTCTCCGCCAAACTATTTTCGATCATCGAAGAAACCACGCAGATACTCGCCGCAGCCGCCGCACAAAAGTTCTACACTGCTCATGCCCATGCCTCCCCAAAACGCGCCCCAGGATTGCGAGGTGCATGATTCGGCGTTAGGCACGATCAGCCGTGGTGAATAACTCATGGTCTTACGCCGGCGACATTCAGCGGCATACGATAGAGCGTGTTCTGTGCGGTGATGTAGAGCGTCTTGCCATCGGCGCCGCCCCAGGCGAGGGTGTGCGGATTTTTCGGTGCTTTGATTGTGCCCAAGTGTTTTCCTTGAGGCGATAGGACCCAAATGCCGCCCGGGCCGCAGACGTAGAGATTCCCTTTTTGGTCGACTTTGATCCCGTCAATAGCGTCTTCCCCTAATGCTTTGGTCATGTCGAAAAATACTTTCCCATTGGACAAGCTCGCGTCGGCGCCGGCTTCGTAGCGCATGACGACTTTTTTCGCTGGGTCCCAGTTGCCGACGTAGAGATATTTTTCGTCAGGCGAGAAGGCGATGCCATTGGGGCCTTTCAAGTCTGTGCTGACCAGCTTGAGTCTGCCGTCTTTCACGCTAAAGACGCCGCTGTAGGGCAACTGCTTGCGCGGATCGTCGTAGAATTTCGGCAGGCCAAACGGCGGGTCGGTGAAAAACAGCGCGCCGTCGGAACGATACACAAGGTCGTTGGGGCTATTCAAACGCTTGCCTTCATAGCTGTCGGCGAGCACCGTCACGCGGCCGTCTTTTTCGATGCGAGACACTCGGTGGTTGCCATGCTCGTTGATGGTCAGTCGGCCTTGTGGATCGAGGGTGAGGCCGTTGGACCCTGGCTGAAAGTATTCGGCCAAGTCTTTGCCGGAGTAGCCGCTGTTGGTTTTGAAAGTCGATAGCTTGCCGTCGCCGCCATACTTGTAGATCGTATTGGCGTTGGGGTCGCTGAAAAGCAGGTCGCCGCTTTTGGTCCAGATCGGCCCCTCGGTGAATTGAAAACCTTCGGCGAGCTTAAAGATTTTGGGATTGAGCGGCACGATGGCGTCGATCGCCGGATCGTTGCGGATCACTTCGACGTTGACTTCGTGCGGGGTGACAGCGAAGGGTTGCGCCGACACTTTGTGGAAATCCAGTTTGGCATAATGCAAGTAAATGTAATTCGTTGGTGATCCCGAGATCGGTCCGTTGACGCCGAATATCGCCAGTTGAATGGTTTGTCCCGGCTTGACGCCGCGGCCGATGATCAGGCGGTTTTCCGCGTTCCAACCCTTGATCACGGATCCGCCGCTTTGACCGGCGGCGCGCGGAATTTCACCGTCGACCCAAATCTCTGCGTAATCGTCGAGAGAAGTGGAAAAGACGATCGTCGAGCCTTTCGTGTCGAAGCTGCCGATGCGCTCCGGGACCGTGATTTTGATGCGGTACCAGTTGAAGGCGAGCTTGCCGGCGGAGCGGCGTTTTTCGAGGGTGGTCGGATCGATCACCTCCCATTTCGAATCGTCAAAGTCGGCGCGCCCCCCGTGCGGTGTGAAATCGTAGGCTTTGTTCGGTTTGGTCGACGGTTGGCCGTCGGCACCCGGTGCTGTGAAATCGACCTCGATGATCTTCGTGTCGCTGTGGCGCCATTGGCCCTGGACCGCTTGCGCGCCTTCTTTGGTGCCGAGATCGACGGTGGCTTCGGGTTTGCGCTTGAGCAGAGCGTCGTCGTTGGGGGCGGCGTGGGTCAGGCTTGCCGCCAGGATCAAGGGCACGAAGGTCAGCGCGAAACGCAAGACGATTTCCCCCTTTGTCAAAGGGGGGTGGGAAGCGAAGCCTATTGAGAAGCGGAGCAGCCTTCGTGCGCCTTTGAATAGATCAACAGTGTGCATATTTATCCTCAGTTCGCCGTTCTTACTTTGACAACATAATAATTCAGCGGCCCTTTGACCTCTTTGAACCAGTGCGGAGTGCCGTGCGGCACGACGATGACGTCGCCCTTCGTGATGGTGCGGCTCTCGCCGCCCTTGACGTCTTTGCCACGGATTTCTTCGGCCTCGATGTCCTTGCCGTCGACAAGGGTGCCGCCGGTCACAAAAGTCGCGCTGCCTTCGAGCATGTAAATGATATCTGTGTCTTTGGTGTGCACTTCGACGACACCGGGGGCATCGCGGTGGCTGGCGTGAATTTTATAGTTGGCGATTCCCAGCAGCGGCATGCCTTTTTCAAAAGCCTTGCTCACCTGGGCGGCAGGAATGTATGTAGCTTTCGTTCCTGCTGGTTTCGCCATTGAGGTCTCGGCAGCAAACGCTAGTACGCCCGCTTTGGCGATGTCTTCGTCTTCCTGGGGCGTGTTGCCGCTGACACCAATGGCGCCGATGGTTTTGCCTTCGTGAATCAGCGGCAATCCGCCTTGCAGCGGCGTCGCGCCGGGCAGCACGAGTGAGGCGACTCGGCCGTTCTTGATCTGTTCTTCAAATACTGCGCTTGGGCGGCGGAAGATTGCCGCGGTGCGCGCTTTGCCGATGCCGACGTCGACGCTGGCGACTTGGGTATCGTTGAGCCGCTTGAGGACGATCGGGTAGCCGCCATCGTCAACGACCGCAATTACCACGGTGGCGTTTCGTTTCAGGGCTTCTGCCTGGGCTGCCGCTGCGACTCTCTCCGCAGCTTCGAGGGTGAGGACTTTTTTCTCAGTGAGCTGAGCAAAACCACTCGCCGGTAAGGCTAATGCGATAGCCAATAATCCTACAATACGCTTCATATCTCTTACTCCTGTTCTAACGTTGAATGTTGAACCCGGAATCTTGAACCGCGCGCGCCTTAGCGCAGTGCATTCGCGCCTGCAATGGCCAGATCTTCATCTTGCTGTGCGCTCGCTGCGCCGCTGACACCAATGGCGCCGACGATCTGACCGTCGACCATGATGGGCACGCCGCCTTGCAGCGGGGTGAAATCGCTGAGGGATGTCATCGCCGTGCGACCTTTGTTGATGATTTCTTCGAAGGCCTTGGTCGGCCGTTTAAAGATGGCGGCCGTGCGCGCCTTGCCGATGGAGATGTTCGCTCCGGCGGCAAAAGTCCCATCGAGCCGCTCGGCGGCCATCAGGTTGCCGCCGTCGTCGACGACGGCGATGGCAGCGCCGGGCGCGTTGAGCTTTTTCGCTTCGGCGACCGCGGTCGCGATGACTTTCTTGGCGCCCTCGAGAGTCAATCCTTTCTTTTGCACCGTCTGCGCGCTTACAGCGGTTGAAAGGCCGAAGACCAATAGCAGAGTGGAAACAGCTGTGAGAGTTTTCATGGCAATTCCTTTGAATGTTTCGAAATCTTTGTGCAGACCGGGCCCGGGGGAAGAAAGGCCCAGCCTGCTGCCGCAGGGGGAGGCGGCGTTACATGACCGGTTTGTCGAAGGAAGCTTCGCCGAGGCTGGCTTCGGCCCAGGCGCACCAGATCACGACTTTAGAAACGTCATTCACGTAGTCGGGCAGGGTGATCTTGCGATTCATCTTGTTATCTTTGAGGGCAATCTTTTGCAGCATGAACACGGTGCCCTTGGAGTCGATTACTTGCCAGTGCGGATCGGGGGCGTCTGGCGTTTTGAAATTGTCGGAGAGCGCGAGCACGATCTTACCGCCCTCCTTGGAAGACGTGACGTGCCCCGTGTTCGCCTTGGGTCCTTTGAAAGCGCCGCTCTTCATCATCATTTCCGCCGCATAGAGCTGACCGGCGAAAAGCATGCCCGCGCCTAGCGCCACCGATAAAAGCTTACCCTTGATATTCATCTCTGCCTTCTCCTTTGATTTCGGCCTGCTGGCCGTGTTTGGCAGGTTAGATGGAACTGGCGGCAAAGAAGATGCAGGGATAGTGGATAATTGAAAATGGAAAATGTCGGACCGAGGAACGAAGGGGAGGCGACTTTATCGCGCTTGACTAGTTCATCCCATAGGCCTTGCGGATGATTCTTGCCACGTCGGTGTTATCGAGCAGGCCGCGGACTTGTTCAGCGCCGGGGCCGTAGCCGTAGAGTGGCACGGGCGAGCCTTCGTGGCCGTAGGTTTTTTCTGAGCGGCCATGGATGTCGGAGGAATTCCAGTTCAAGCCGGCGCGGTGGGCGATCATGGCGGCGATTTCCCAACCGCCGCGGCCGATCACCGATTGCAGCGCTTTGTGGGTGACGCCGCCCACATGCGCGCCTTTGGGATTGCGGATGCTCTCAATCTCCGCGTCGCTTATGTCGATGCCCGCCTGATCGCGCAGGATTTCGCGCAGGTTCGCCATCCCAGGTTTTAGCCGTCTGATCATTGCGGCAATCGAAGATTTCGCCGCGGCGAGGGTTTTGAGATTGATAGGTTCCGGAATGCTCAAGCCGCCCGCAGCGTGATCAGCGGTGACCAACACGAGAGTGTCGTTGCGCCGTTGCGCATAGTCGAAGGCGACCTTGACCGCGGCATCTAGCGCAATGACCTCGCGCACCAGCGTCGCGCCATCCCAGGCGTGGGCGGCCACGTCGATCAGCCCTGCCTCTACCATCAGAAAAAAACCGTTGGGGTTGCGGCCGAGGATTTCCAGCGATTTCGCCGTCATTTCGGCCAAGCTCGGTTCTCTCTTTGCGTCACGGTCGATTTCAAACGACATGTAGCTGGGCGTGAATAATCCCAGCACTTTGGTCGTCGATGTCGCCTCGATGGCAGTGAGCTCATCGCGCGAGCGCGCGACACGATAACCGCTCTTGCTTGCCGCCGCGAGATGATCGCTTTCATCGGCGCGCGCGCTGCCGCTGGTGGACTTGGGAATCCAGTGGCGCAGGCCGCCGCCCAGCATCACATCGACGCCGGTCTTCAAATAGGACGCCGGCACGTCATTCTCCCACCGCGCGCCGATGGCCTCGCGGGGCACGTTCAAGTGCGCAGCAAACACCGCCGGCGTGGCATCGGTGATGCGCGAAGTGGAGACTAGGCCGGTGGACTTTCCGGAAGCTTTGGCTTCCTCCAAGACCGTGCTCAGAGGTTTACCGTCGGGATCGACGCCGATGGAGTGATTGTTAGTTTTTTCCCCGCTGGCCATGGCTACGCCGCTGGCGGCCGAGTCGGTGACCACTTTGTCGAGTGCATGGGTTGTCATCGCTGTGAGATAGGGCGGGTGGTCCATGTGCAATTTCCCGCCCGGGCCGACGCTAGCCAGGCGCGCCAACGCCAGCTCGGAGAACCCCATGCCATCGCCGATCAGCAAGATTACGTTGCGCGCTTTTGGCGCAGAAGATTCCGGTGCGCGGGCGGCGCAGCCGGATACGACGATCAAAAAGAAAAATAGGATCGAGGACGGGCGTAGTTGGGTTGGCATGACGGCATAGCTACCGCGAATACGGTGGACTTGGCAATCGGACTCTCGTTGGATGAGGGAACAGTCGCATTGAGGCAGACGCTGAGTTCATAAGTTGATGCACCGAAAATTCGTGATTGCCGGTGCACACCGAATGTTGCTATCTAACGAGTCGCGTTGGCCGAAGCGTCGACGTGTAGTGGCCACGGGTTGGCCCCTGCGGTGTTCCGATCATGAACAAGAAATTCACCATGCTGCGCATCAGCTCTGTTCTGATACTTCTGATCGCCTGCCTGCACACGTTTTTCATTCTCATCGGCGGACCGCCGCTGAATCAGTTTGGCGCAGGAGCGTACGATGATCGCATGGTAGCGCGGCTTAACTACGACTTTTACGAAAGCAACCAGGGACGACCGTGCCTGCCAGACGTTCGGCGCGCCGCTCCATATTTCGCCTGAGAAGCTTGATGCCTGCAAACGAAACCTTTGCTCAGGACCCAGGTTCAAGCAACAGCACCAATCGCCGCTCGGCGATGACGACGATGTTCAGCACAAGCAAAATCGCCGCGGGAGCGATGCTGGCCGGCTGCATGGTGGCGTGGAACAGCACTATGCCGATGGTTATCGGCAGCTGCAGCGTCGCCGGTGGGCAGCGGAAACAAATGAAGAAAATAATTCGAGCCAAAAACGAGCAAGGGCAAGGCGGTGAAAAAGGCCCATTTCGCCGCGCCAAAATCGATTGTCCGCTGGCGCAGGAAGTAACTGGTCGAGACCAACGTGCCGACGCTGCCCTGCAGTTTGTTCGTTGCCACCGCCGTTGCAGCTGGCACACCGGCGAGCAGCAGAGCGGGAATGGTCAACAAGCCGCCGCCACCGGCGATGGCGTCGACCCAACCGGCGACCGCGGCGACCGCAGCCAATAGGCAAAGAACATCGAGTTCCAATGTCGTAAATGTTTTCGCGGCGCCGTGAAATGTCTTTGGAGGTCGACCTTCGCGCTATCGTCACTTCTGATTGTGGTGTCCTGCGTGACCGCCAGAGTAGCCGCGCAATTTGACGTAGCCGGCGATCTGTTCGTTGGTCAGTATTTTGGTTTGCTCTAGGTGTGCATGGAATAGTACGGTGGTTCGGGTGTCGGGGCGAATTTTGCTGAAGTGCTCATATTTGCTGGTGAGTGTTTGTTAAAGCGCCTGTTCTGCGCCGCACTTTTTTGTCCCGACCCTCCACGCTTTGCAGTGATTTGCGGCGGCCTATTAGGTGTGATCGATCATGTAGGCTGCGCCAATGAGCAGAGCGACAAATGGCACAAGGCGAGGGCCGCAACATAGCGCCATTTACGAGGCACCGCGTGGCGTAGCCAGTTACTATGTGGTGCAGGTCGTGGCGATTTGCAGCAAAGCGCTGGGGGCAGGCACGGAGCCGGTCCCCTGCTTCGGGTTTTTCTACTCCGACGCCTGAAACGTCAACAACTGCCGCGCCGCCTTGTGATAGGCCTCGGCGCAGGCCGCTTCGCTTTTTTCACTCGGCGGTGCGACGATACGTGCGCGCGCGGAGAATTGTATAGGGCTCACGTCGAATGGGTACGGGTCGATGATCACGCCGCCTTTGGCATTTGGTTTGATCGTCAGGGTCACGGTCTCTTTGCTGTCGTAGGAAACGCGAACCGGGGCAATTTTATATTCTTTAAATTCAGTGTCGTTGGCGTAGCCATCACAGCAGAAGTAGAGCGACAGCAGATCGAAAATTTGCAGCGCCATGTAGTTATAGGCGAGCTCGTTTTCGAAATTCGGGATTCGTGACGCCAATCTTTGCTTCATTTGTTCTTGGTGCGCCTCCAATTCTTTTTTGGCGTTTTGCACGGCTTGGCTGCGCTCGCGCAACCGGCCCGCGGGCGCGGTCAATACATTGTAGCGGTTGTGCCACAGGCCCGTGCGGTGCATCGACACCAGCAATCCGGCGTATAGATCCTGCAGGCTCAGCCATTCGACGTTTTTCATGTAGGCCTTGAGTTCGGTTGCTTCGAAGTTGGGAACCTCTTCGCGGTGGGCGTAGGGGCGGCCTTTTTCGACATTCATCGGTGGGTTGCCTTCGAATTCGCGATAACCGCTGTCATGGTAGGTCGTAGCGAAGACCATGGTGTCGTAGGGGCGGAGTTTGGAAAAGCGATTGTTGCCCCAGTGGGCGGCGAACTGCGCTGACAATTCAGCGTGGTCTTCTTGCAGGCTGACGTAGGAACGGCCGTCTTTGAGCTCTCGGATAACCATGGGAGTGCCTCCTTTAAGAGTTTGCCCTCACCCTGATACTCTCCCATCGGAATGTCATCGGAATGGGCGAGGGAACCAGACAATGAGCGAGATTTATAGTTGCTTCGATGCATATCAAAAGTTTCTCTGGCGCAAAAGGATAAAAGAAGCACCGAGGAGCTGAATTGACGGATTCCAAAAGAACTTATTAACAGTGGCAAAAGCAAAACTGGAAATTACCGCGCACACCGGCTTATTGTAGGGATAAGTCGTGACCTGTCCCTGCGGCAAAGGGCAGCAACATGAACAATCTCGACGAACTCAATACCTGGCTGGCCGAACGCAACCTCGGCGGGCACTGGGCGATTCGAAACGACCAAGGCTCAATTAAGCAGTTTGGTTTGGGTCTCAGCTACATCAGCAGGGCAAATATCCGTAATGGCAGTAGCTTCTAGATACTGACAAACAGCTTCTTCGATGAGCTCGGACAAATCGCGATTTTGCTTTTTCGCCAGCTCGCGAAGCTCTTGCTCGACAATTCTGGGAAGATCAATGGTCATACCGCAATTCTAAACTTTGGCTAGTGGGCCTTCAATGGCGCGCCTTATCTAGGCGGCAAGACTAAAGTGCAAGCGCCAATCAATATATCCTTGTTGTCCTGGTTTTTGCCCGTCAGCTCACACTCAATCCACCGATCACTAGAATCCTCCGATTTCCGCACGACGCGCCCACCGAAGCTCATACTATCGCCTTCAAATGTCGAGTAAGTGTGACGCACGTTGATCTTACGCAGCCAACCGCGTGGACCGATCCAGTCGGTCAGCATGCGAATCAGCAATGCCTGGCGGTAGGCGCCGCTGGCGATGAAGGTTTTCAATCCATTGTGCTCGCGCACATGGTCGCGGTCGTAGTGGAGATGCTGCCAGTTCTCTTGCAGGCCTGCCCAGCGCACGGTGTCGACGATTGTTAATGGGCCATGCTGCGCGGTTGGAAGTGAATCCCTAACTTTCACATCTTCGAAAGAGATCGGCTGCTTCAAGCTCATCACACTTCCTTCAAGAAAGGACTGAAAAATACCCGGAGTCCTTCGACAAGCTCAGGACGAACGGATTCAGAGTTGAAATCGTTAGCAATAAAGTCCGTTCATGCTCGTCGAAGCATTAGGCTCTTTCAGAAGAATTCGTCAGGAGCTCTTCATTATGCTCACCTAGCTTCGGCGCTGGCTTCATGTTTTGCCCATGCATACTCGCGATCGCTCCTTGCGGAAACAGCAGCGAACCCAAATGGGGATGTTCGAGCGGTTTCAGATAGCCGCGGGCGATCAGTTGCGGGTCGTTGATCAAATCGAGCGTAGTCGATACCGGCGAAGCCGGAAAATGGCGGCGCTGGGCTTCTTCGACCAACTCATTCTTTGTGTGCGAATTCGCCCAGGCGAAAACTCGTTCCAGGATGAAATCGCGGTGCTTCATCTGATTGGCTTCTTCAGCCAAAGACGGATCGGCCGCCAGCTGTGGGTCCTGTACCCATTCGACGAATTTGACCCAACGCCCTGGTCGGTTGATCTGGCTAATTACCCAGTGGCCGTCTTTGCACGGCATGGCGCCCGAGACTGCTGTGATCGCTCCTTTGCTACCGCGCCGCTCGGTGATGACGCCTGAGAAAGAATACTCGACCATCGCTTGTTCCACGAAGCTTTCCAGTGCCTCGCGCAGCGAGACCTTAGCCGTAACGCCTTTCCCGGATTGCTGAGCGATTTGTAGTCCCGCTGTTATCGCGACAGCCACGTAAGTTCCGCTGGCGAGGGAAGCGAGGTGGCCGCCGAGCATCATCGGCGCGCCGTCGGGTTGGCCGGTGAGCGACATGAGGCCGGAACGGGCCAGGGCGCAGATTTCCGGTTCGTCACTGCCGGTGACTTTGGTGTAGACAAGTTTGGGATTGGCGCGAAATAGTTGGGTTTCTTCGATAGCGAAATTGCGATCCGTCACCAAGCCATTCGCAGTCTTTAGCAGTCGCAACAAGGTTTCTTTTTCGACGTCGCCATTGAGCTGCAAAGTCACACTTTTCTTGCCGGCGTTGATAAACTGGTGGTAGCAGCTTCCCTCGACTTCCGATTCATCGCTGAGAAATGGCGGCAAGCCACGCAATTTGTCTCCGCTCGGGTCTTCGATCCGAACAATCTCATGCCCGGCCTCGGCGAGCAGCCGCGTTGCGTAGGCGCCAGCGAGATCGGTGATTTCGATAATGCGCGCCATGCTATGCCCGCATTGACAAAAAAGATGCGCCCTGACTCGCTGCACAATCCTTGCGGGAGAGGGCGAGGGTGAGGGGTGGTACGAAAATACCCCCTTCCGCAATCCTTCCCCGCAAGGGGGAAGGACGCACGGATCTTGGTTCGAGTGATGATTCTAGTTGCCTCGGTTTCAAGGCCTTTGTCGCTGTAGTGTTCATCAAATTCTTTTCAGATCTTCTTTTCCGGAAAAAGCGCTATCGTGTGCCGTCGACGAAGCACCGTCTGACCAGCGGGATTCAGCACCTGCTCTTCCTGCGAGATGTAAATCCCAACACCGAAGCGGCCTTGGCGCGCGACGATATCGGTGATCACGCTCTGGCTCGACAGTTGTTCGTTAGGATAGGCGGGCAGCAGCCATTCGGTTTCGGAACCGGCGTTGCGCACGTTCGTGTAGTTCGGCGGCACTGGAACTCGGCGGCGCAAGTCGGGCTTGTCGTCTTTGGCCGTGCCATCATCGTTTTCCTTCAGGCTGAACGGCACCCAGCCCACAAGTGTGGGTGGTAACAGTCGCTGCTTATACCCCGCTTCTTTTGCGTAGGCATCGTCGAACCAAAGGGGGTTGCGGTCGTCGGTGGCGTCGGCGTAGCGGCGAATGTCCGAGTCGCCCATTACTAACAATGGGGTCAAGGGCGTTTTGCGGCCAATCCAGCTGCGGATTTCCGGTGTGACAATATCATTGGCATCCGCCATTTAGACCAACGCTCCCTTTTCTTGCAATGAATGTATTTCCTGGTCGGGTAATTTCAACCAATCGCGCAACACTTCCTCGGTTTGCTCGCCCAGGCTCGGCGCACTTCGCGGCTCGGGCAACGGCCCGGTGGAATAGTTAAATGGCAGCGCCGTTGTTAGCATTGTTCCGACGCGGGGCTCGTCCATCTTGTGAAAAACAGTCGTGCTAACTGAGTCGCTCATCAGATCGTCGATGCGCCGCACGCGCTCGGCGCAGACGCCGCCACTTTTCAACAGAGCCTCGGCTGCTTTGTGCGGCCGCTTCTTTGTCCACGCTTCGATGTGTTGATCAATCTCGTCGTGATGTTCCCGCCTGCCTTGTACCGATGCGAACCGTGCGTCCGATCCCCAGGCCGCATCACCGATTACCCGAAGCAACGCTTGCCATTGCTCATCGTTTTGCACGCTAATGGCACACCACTGGTCCTTGCCGGCGCAGCGGTAGACGCCTTGGGGCGCGACTTCTAAAGAGCGATTGCCGAGCCGCGGCGGTACCGTGCCATTCAGCGCGCTGGCGAGCAGCAATGGGCCAATCATCGATGCGCTGCATTCGAACTGGCTTAAGTCGAGCCGCGCGCCCTGGTTTGTTATATTTCGTTGCGTCAATGCCTGCTGCACGGCAAAACAGGCGTGCAGCCCGCCGACATAGTCGTTCCAAGAATTTGAGATCGCGGTCGGCGGGTCTCCCTCTGCGCCGGTAACGGTCATGAGTCCGCTATAGCCCTGCAGGTTCATGTTCATGCTCGTCCAGTCACTGCGCGGTCCAGAGTGGCCGTAGCCGGACATGCTAAGGTAAATGATTCCCGGATTAGACTTGCGCAGCTTTTCGTAGCCGAGTCCCAACCTCTCCAGAACTCCGGCGCTGAAGTTCTCTGCAATGACATCGGCCGACTGGGCAAGCCGCAAAGCGATGTCTTTCCCGGCCTCTTGTTTTAGATCGATCGCGATCGACCGCTTGTTGCGGTTGGTATTCAAGTAAGACGCGTGCCGCCCATCGGGCGCGACGTACCCCGACGGCCAAGGATAGTCGGGATGTTTGGTGCTCTCGACGCGCACGACGTCGGCGCCAAGGTCGGCGAGCAAGCGCGTACAAAACGGCCCGGCAAGCACATGGGTGAAGTCGAGCACGCGAACGCCGGTAAGCGGAGCTGTTGTTGTCATTTCACCGACGAATCTGACTCACCACGAAGGCACGATGGACACGAAGTTCGGAGACTATTATTTAATTTTTGTCTTCCCTTCGTGAGCTTCGTGTCTTCGTGGTGAGTATCATCCCTGTCATTTTACATGCAAACGTTGTAGTCGAGATCTTCCGAAATTATCGCATTGTTCGCGACGGCGCAGGGAACCAGGACATGTTCCGACGCAAGGCCATATTTGGTGAAAAAGCCGCGCGGTTCGGCGGCCACAGTAGGTAAGAATCCCAACGACACTGCCGACACGCCGATGCGGATTTTTTCCTGGCCAAGCGCAGGATTTTGGCCCACAGCGAGTAGTAAAAATGAGAGGGCGAAGGTGAGCTTGAGCATTGCGGCTTCTCCAATCGCACAGTTTTGAGGATATCGTTGCCTGTTCATAGAACTAATGTCACTGACCGTCAATGGCGGCTTCACGGAAAAGCATTTTCTGCTTGACGGCGAGTGTTGCCGGCTTTAATCTGAATCAACCTTCATGCTCAGTATCCGTCATATTAGCAAGGAGTTCGGCAATCCGGACGATGGCCTGGCAACGGTGCCGGCTGTGGACGATGTTTCCGTGGAAGTGCGCCAGGGCGAGTTCTTCTCTATTATCGGGCCTTCCGGCTGCGGCAAGTCGACGTTGCTGCGCATGGTCGGCGGTCTCGTCTCTCCCTCACGCGGCGAGCTCAGCATTGAAAACGATCCGGTGACCGGGCCGCACAAGTCGATTGCCGTGGTGTTTCAGGAGGAATCGACGTTCCCTTGGCGCACGACCTTAGCCAATGTCGAATTTGGCCTTGAGATGCGCGGTGTGGCCGCGGCGGCTCGGCGCAAGCAAGCCCAGCAGATGATTCAACTCGTCGGTCTTGGCGGTTTCGAGCAACGCTACCCTTCGGAACTCTCTGGTGGCATGCGCCAGCGCGTGGCGATTGCGCGGGCGTTGGTCCTGGAGCCCAAGATACTTTTGATGGACGAGCCGTTCGGCGCCCTCGACGAGCAGACGCGGATTATCCTCGGCGAAGAGCTGCTGAAAATCCGCGATGCGCTCAAGCAGACGATTATTTTTGTCACGCACAATATCAATGAATCGGTGCAGCTCTCCGATCGCGTCATGGTGATGACGGCGCGGCCGGGCCGAGTTAAAGCCATCGTCGATATCGACTTGCCCCATCCGCGCGATTCGTCCATTATCGCGTCAGATCGTTTCGGCAAGTTGGTGGCGCAAGTGTGGGGTGCGCTGAGAGAGGAATCGCTCAAGAGCTTTCGCCAAACCGAGAGTAAGATTCAGGGGGGATCATGAAGACTCGCAAAATTATCATGGCCGCAAGTCTGTTGCTATTTTTCGCTTCTCTAGTGCCGATGCAGGCGTGGGCCGCTGCAGCGCGCACGAAGGTCATCGTCGTCGTTCCCCATCGGGTGTTGTTCACCGTGGCACTGCCAGTCTACATCGCCCAAGAAAAGGGCTTCTATCGCGACAACAATCTCGACGTCGACGCGGTGTTTACCCGCGGCGGCGGCGAGAACGTCCAGGCAGTGGTTTCCGGCGATGCGCAGATCGGGCTTGGCACGGGCACGCTGGCGGTGATGAGCGCGTTTGTCAAAAAAGCGCCGATCAAAATCGCCGCCGCGGAAATCACCGGCATGGACACGTTCTGGTACGTCAATGCCAACACGAATATTCGGCGGCTCGAAGATTTGGCGGGCAAGAGAGTTGCCTACAGCCGGCCCGGGGCGTCGAGTCATATGGCCGCTCTGGCCATCGGCGATATGGTCAAGGCCAAAGGGGTAAAGCCGTCCGAGGCGGTTTCCATCGGCGGCATTCCGGAGAACTATACCGCGGTTCGCACCGGTCAGACCGATGCCGGCTGGTCGGTGGCGCCCTTTCAACTAGATCGAATCGAAAAAGGCGAGCTGCGCGTCGTGGTGCGCGGCGACGAGATCGCGTCGATGCGCGATCTGACGGCCCGCGTGCATTTCGTCAACAGTGAGTTCGCCGCGAAAAATCCCGAGGTCATGCGCGGCTTTTTCCGCGCGCAGCAGCGCGCGCTGGATTACATGTTCGATCAAAAAGAGGACGCCGCGAAGATTTGGATTCGCCGCGCCGAGCTCAAGTTTCCCGAATCGGCGGTGCTCAAGACTTGGGACTATTACAACAGAGCGGCGATGAGCCTGAAGCCGATTCGCGGCATACCGGCGATCATGGAAGACGGTGTGCGCAACAAGTTTCTTAATCAGCCGCTGACACAGGCGGAGTTGAATCAACTGATCGATTTGAATTACCTGCCGTAGCGCAGGTCTGTTTCAGCCGTTCAAACCGTTCAAGGCAAGGGAGGGTGCAGTAGGCGATGACGGAAAGCTCAAGACACACCTTTTGGCGCTTGAGCATCATCTTTGGTGTCCTGATGCTGATCGAGTCTGCCGTACGGCTCGGTTGGATCAGCACGTTTTTTCTTGCCGCGCCGACGCGCGCGCTGGTGGTGCTCTGGGAGCAGATTATCGCCGGCAAAGCCTTGGTTCTCACCGGCATTACGCTCTACGAAATTGCCGCATCGCTGTGTATCTCGGTGTTTTTCGGCGTGCTTGCCGGTTTTTTTCTCTGGCGCTACAAGTTGATCGGCACGAGCTACGAGATGTTTTTGGCGGCGCTGTTTTCCTCGCCGGTGATTCTTGCCTATCCAATTTTTCTGGTTACCTTTGGCCGCACCAGCGCGGCGGTCATCGCGCTCTCATCGATCTTCGGGCTGATTCCAATCATCATCAATACCAAGGGCGCCTTTCAGAGCGTCAATCCGATCTTGCTTCAGGTGGGCGCCAGCATGAGCCTGACCAGCCAGCAGATGTTTCGCCATATTCTGGTTCCCGCGGTGGCGCCCACGATTTTTAGCGGCATCCGCTTGGCGCTGACTTACATTCTCAAATCGGTGCTCGGTTTGGAGTACGTCGCGCAAGTGGGTGGGGTTGGGATGTGGCTTTCGGATGCCGCCTACAAGTTCGAGGTCGAAGAAGTATACGCCGGTTTGTTTGGCACGATCTTGTTGTCGATATTGTTTCTTTACCTTATCAACCGTTCCGAGGTCTTGGCACGGCGATGACGCGAGCCGCTGAAAAAACTTGGCTAACACCGACGGCTTTGCGCATCCTGACGCTGATCGCGTTGGTTGCTGTCTGGGAATTGATTGGCCGCACTGGGATTTTGTTTCCCGACCTGTTCCCCTCAGTTTGGGAAATCTTGCAATCGTTTTGGATCTATCTAACGACTCCGGTGGTGCTGCCGCATCTGAAGACCAGCGGCTATGAGGTCGGCGGCGCAATTTTGTTGGCGGCGCTGCTTGGCGTGCCGTTGGGGATTCTCTGGGGGAGCCGCAAGAGCTGGCTGGAAATCGTCGAGCCTTTGATCCTCTACGCCGCCGTTGTGCCTAAGATCGTGATCTTTCCCGTGTTCATTTTACTGCTCGGCATCGACGTGCAGTCCAAGCTCGCGGTCGGTGCCATCGCGGCGTTTTTTCCGATCTCGCTGCTAACCATTGCCGGTATGCGCGAAATCAAGAAAGTCTACGTCGAGGTGGCGCGCACGGTTGGCGCGACGCCGTATCAGATCGCCACGCGCGTCTACTTGCCGGCGATCGCTGGGCAGGTTTTCACCGGCATTCGCATCGGCCTGGGCGCCGCCGTGACCGGCGCTCTGCTGGCCGAAACAAAAATTGCCAAAGCCGGCTTAGGCTTTTTGATCGTCGAATATTACAATCAGTTTCGCATCGCCGACATGTATTCGCTGCTATTATTTATTTTCATCTTGGCGGCGCTGATCAACTGGGGTATGAAAACCTTATTCGCACGGCTCCTACCAGTGCCGAAGGGTGCGCAGGACCCGGGGTTGCTGTTTTAGCATGGCCGCAAAAAACGCAAAAGACGCATAAGCAGGAGGTCGCAAATGGCTAACCCAGATCTCATCGTTGACTCCGATGCTCACGTGGTCGAGTCGGCGCGCACTTGGGATTTCATGGACCCCTCGGAGAAGCAGTTCAAGCCGATTGCCCTGGAGGCGCGCGAAGAGGCCGGCGTCAAGCTGCAGTTCTGGGTGATCGATGGCAAGGTGCGAGGCCTGCGCTTTCCGGCGTTTTCGGCGGCGGAATTGGAGCGGCGTGCCCAACAGGTGGGCCGGAAGTTTGCCGATTCGAAAGAGTCCGCCGAACTGGGCAACGTCGATTTGCGGCTCGACTACATGGACCGCAATAACGTCGACGTGCAGGTGCTGCACAACACCATGTTTATCGAATCGTGCACCGAACGCGCCGCAGTCGAAGTCGCGCTGTGCAAAAGTTGGAACCGTTGGCTCGGCGATATCTGGAAACAAGCCAAAGGTCGACTGCGCTGGGCCTGCATGCCACCGACGCTCAGCATGACCGATGCGGTGGACCAGATTCGCTGGTCGAAGGAAAACGGTGCAGTGGCGGTGTGTTTGAGGCCCGTGGAAGGCAACAAACTATTGGCGGACAGCTACTTTTATCCGATCTATGAAACCGCGGAGAAGCTCGACATGGCGATCGCCATTCACATCGCCAACGGCAGCGCTTGGCTCAACGATCTCTATCGTCATCCGGTTTCCATCGCTGCGACGCTACACCGCTTTCGGGTGCCCACCGTGGCGGCGTTCAACGATATCTTGCTCAGCGAAATCCATGAGCTCTTTCCCAAGCTGCGCTTTGGTTTCATCGAGGCGAGCGCGCAGTGGTTGCCGTGGGTATTGCACGAAGCGAAGAATCGCTTCAAAACGCTGGGTCGGCCCTGGCCGAAAAACATCACCAAACAATACGGCATGTATGTCACCTGCGAAAACAGCGACGATTTGCCATACATCGTGCGCGAAGGCGGCGAAGATTGTCTGGTCATCGGCACCGACTACGGCCACACCGATACCTCCAGTGACATCGACGCGATCAAGATTTTTCGCCAGCGCAACGATATTTCCGATGGGGTGAAGAAGAAAATCCTGAGCGACAACGCCAAGGCGCTCTACGCGCTGTGAGCGTGCGCATCGTGCCATCAGCGCAAACGCGGCAAAGAGCTAACTTAGGGGCGACCCGTCGGTCGGGTCGCCCCTAAAGGATGGGCTCTAGGCGGATCAAAAAGTTCGAAAACCGCGGATCTCGCGCCGCATGGTGACTTCAAAATTGGCGCGCATCTGCTTGTTGCCGATCTCGGCGCCGACCGCTTCGACCAGGGCCAGGAGCTTCTTGCGTGGAAATGCCTCGCGGGTTTCTCCGAGTCCTTCGATGTGTTCTTGAACGACAAACTCCCCGATGGGGCCGAGCCCTTCGGTGGCCTCGTGGACCATGTAGTCGAAGAACTGCGGCGGCACGTTTGCTTCTTTAAGGATGATCGTGCGCATGCCTGCCGGGTTTTGCTCCGCGGTGGTTGTGAGCTCATCGATGGGCGCTGGTGCCGGAGTCTGGCTCAGCGGCGGCAGCACTTCTTGAGGAACTTTCACGGGCGCCGGTTGGGCTGGCTCGGGAGGTGCCAGATTAATGGTTTGCGCCGGTTGTTCAGCTGTCGCTTCTCTAGCGATCGGCGGTGGCAGACGAATGGCCGCCATGGCGGCCTTTAGCCGTTCAACATCGGCACGCTCGGGATGGGCGACCGGGTGCGTAACAGGCCGCTCACGCTTGGCCGCCAGGTCGGCCACTGCTTCGCGTGCTGCATGATCACGGTTCAAAATCGGACTGGGCTCGACGACACGGAGTGGCGTCGGTTGTTCGACCGCTGGTTTTGCTTCGCTTTGCGGCCGTTCCTCATTCTTTGGTTTTTGCTGCTTGGCAATGCTTAGATGCGGCAGCGCAGGCTCAACCGCCTCGACCTGGGCCGCGAGCCCATCACGACGCTCCAGCATGAGCAGTTCCGCCGCCCTGCGGACCATGTCAGCGGTGACTTTCTTGTTACCGCCAGCAAGCGCCAGCGAGAGTGAATTGTCGCATAACGCGTTGATTAAACGTGGGGTGCCCCCCGAATAGGCCCAAAGCTCGACGGTGGCATCGCGCTCGAAAATATCCGGCCCGACGTAGGCCGCGACCTCGAGCCGATGGCGCAAATAGCTCTCGACGTCGCCATGATATTGCAGGGGTGTAAGCCGATAATGCATGGCTAACCGTTGCTTTACCGGAGCTAACGAAGGTACTCCTAGCTGAGAGGCGAGCTCCGGCTCGCCAGCCATGACGATTTGCAGCAGTTTTTCCTTGTCGGTTTCCAAATTAGAAAGATCGCAAAGCGCCTCCAGCGCATCGTCATGCAGCTCTTGGGCTTCGTCGAGCAGCAGCGCCACGCTGCGCTTTTGTTGGAGCTGTTCGAAGAGGTGGAGCTCGAGGTCTTTATGCAGACGCAGAGCGCTTTTATCACCGACCTCGATGCCCAACTCTTCGCAGAGCCATTCCAACATATTGCTCGCAGTAACGTGGCGGCTCGATGATACTGAGATGAAATGGGTGCTCGGCAAGTGGCGCATGAGTTTGCGCAGTAAAGTGGTCTTCCCTGTGCCGGGGTCGCCGGTGACCAAGAGCATGCCTTTCTTCGCTTGCACGCCATGGATCAGCTGGCTCAGTCCTTTCATATATAACGAATGGTCGTAGAAATAACGTGGATCAGGCGTAACCCCAAAGGGGTTTTCGCGAAAGCCAAAATGCTTTTCGACCATCCCTTTACTATCTTCGTTGAAAGAATAGGTCATGCAACTCAATTCCTTAATGGCAAATGAAAGCCAAGACTGCAATCAGGATAACAATCCTGATTGCAGAGCTATGATCAAAGCGTGTGGAAATAGGAAATAGGTAGGCGTACCCTTTCGCGAATCTAAAAACGAAAGGCTGCCTGTTGGCGCAGGCAGGAAAGGATACGCCGATGAGAGAAAAGCACACTGAGG
>VGTH01000053.1 GCA_016874755.1 Deltaproteobacteria bacterium
AAACTCTTCCGGAGCGAAGGCAACAGATATCCGCTTCGACGCCGCCTCGTAGGGGCGACCGGCGGTCGCCCTGCTCTGCGAATCGCAGTGGAAAGGTCGAAGAAATGCCCAGCATCGGCGAATTAAACCGAACGATTTGCGCTGATGCCTGCGCTCCTCCAGAGTTCCACTTCGATCGACACAGTGTCATGGGTTTTCCCCGTCGCATGAATAATTCGGGCTAGGGCGTTGGGTTACGCTGCGCTAACCCAACCTACAATTCTGACTCGCGCCTCAAGCCTCGTGCCTCACGCCTTCCTAGTTCCGCTTGCCGTTTTCCGCGTTTCACGATTTCTGCCCGCCTTGACACTTTCGCCAACCGAGGGATAAGCTTAGTGCCAATAAATTCACTGGAGATGAACTAATGGCGGCAAAGAAATCGGGCGGCATCGTTCCAACCATGATCAAATACGGCGGCGGCATCAGCGCGGTGCGGGCGCTGCCCAAAGCCAAGGGCAAGCGGCCGGCGGTGATCATTCTGCACGAGCGCTACGGCATCGATCAGCACACAAAAGACCTGACGGCGAAGTTGGCGCAAGCGGGTTTCGTCGGGCTCGCGCCGGATTTGTTTCATCGCTTTACGGGTGATCGAAAGCTGGTGCTCAAAGGCGAGCAGCGGGTGGATCTCACCGATGACGGCGCGTTGTCGGACCTGAATGCTGCTGTGGAATATTTGAAAAAACTGAAAGAAGCGGACGCTTCGAAGATCGGTATTATCGGTGTCTGCCAAAGCGGCCGCCAGCCCGTCTTGTTGGCAGCGAAGCGCGGCGACATCGCCGGCGCGGTGGTTCTCTACGGCGCCATCGGTGGCAGAGAGTGGCAAGGCAGCGAGCTGCGGCCGACGCCAATCGAAGAACTGGTCTCGCAGGTAAACTGCCCAGTGCTCGGTGTGTTCGGCGAGGCCGACCACATTATTCCCGTCGACGACGTAGCCCGCTTCCGCAACTGCTTCGAGAAATACAAAAAGAGCTGCCACATTCGCATTTACCGCGATGCCCCGCACGGCTGGCTGAATGACACCATGCCGGGCCGTTATCGCAAAGAAGCGGCAAACGATGCCTGGAAGTTGATGATGGCATTTTTGAAAAAATGCTTCGCCGGCGGTTGGGACAAGAACCGGATTTTCTGCACTTACGAGAGCGACTATTCGACCACGTACGATTTCAAAAAGAACGTGCGCATGGAGTAGAACTCAGAACGGAGCCATAGACGAATATCGTGTGTCTTGATCCGTTCGTCTTGAGCTTGTCGAAGGACTCCGAGGAGACTCTACGGAAAATGAAATTCAGAAAGTTTTTAGCGAAAATTACATTTACCCTGTGTCTCGTTAGCCTTATTCCGGGCGCGCAGTCCGCGCACGCCGAACGCGTCTCCATTGCGACGCCGAGCCGGGGCCTGTTTGAATTCCCAGTAGTCGTCGCCATGAGAAAGGGCTTTTACAAAGCCGAAGGCATCGACGTCGACAAAGTGCAGATGCAACCAGCGTTAGGCGTCAAAGCGCTGATTTCCGGCGACGTCGACTACCTGCTCGCCTGGGGGTCCGCGCTGCGCGCTGCCGTCACCGGTGTGCCAATCAAAAATGTCGTCGGCATCGCCGGCCGGCCGTTGCATGTATTGATTGCCCGCCCCGGCGTTAACACGCCCCAAGACCTGCGCAATCGAGTCATCGGCGTCGACTCCGTCGCCGGCACCGTCGATTACTTGTCCCGCGTCGCTGTGCGCCACTTCGGCATGGAACCGGAAAAAGATGTGAAAATTATCGTCACGGGCGAAAGCCCCACGCGTCTAGCCGCGCTGCGTTCGGGTGCCATCGACGCCACGCCGATCGACGTCGCCTTCGCCGTCAAAGCCGAAGATGAAGGCTTCCGCCGCATGGTTTATCTGGGCGATTTGATCGAGCTGCCGCTCTCCGGCATGGCTGTCACCGACGAAAAGCTAAAAAACCAGCGCGACCAGGTCCGCCGCATGGTGCGCGCCACCGTCCGCGGCACGCGCTACTTCAAACAAAACCGCAATGAAACAGTGCAAATGCTCGCCGACTATTTAAAGATCACTCCAACACAGGCCGCCAAAGCCTACGACACGTCTCTAAACTCTTTTTCCGACGACGGCATGATCTCCGACCGAGGAGTCCAGCTCGACGTGCAGCTCACCAAAGAGCGCTTGAAGATGACCAAAGACATTCCGCTCAGCCAATTGGTGGATTGGAGTTTGGTTAAGGAGATTAAATAGCGTCTGAGCCAAGCGGCGGTGGGCCATGCAATGGCGTGCGGATGCCACGCTCTGGCCAGCACGAACCACATGTCTCAACGAGGACGTGTTCCTTGTTGAGACATGTGGCTGGTTTAAACAGCCTCGTGAACTACCCATTGGATTCGAAACGATCTTTCGAATCACACCCGGCCACGACTTTGACACTGTACGCATCATCGAATGTTCATGTGGCGCGACTGTTCGGCTGTCAGAATTGGATAGCTCCCATAGCTTTTTGTGAAAGTTTTCGACGTCGTCGACGGTCGGTTCTTGGCCGGGGTTAAGATATCCATACCAGGTAGACTCAAAATCGTTGGGCTCGGCCGATGTAGATCCACTGTGAGTGCGGCAACCCGTCGCCAGTAGCAAACTCAACATTAGTATCGCGGTTTTTCGCTGACGCATGGCAATGCCTCCTTTTCAAACCTGTTCCCGATTGTACGTTTGAAGTTCCGATAACTTTCTCAGTCTCTCTCCTTTGTTTAATCGCGGTGCACCACGTTAACTCTGTGGAGCAAGTCGCATGCCGCGTTATTCCGGCGTCAAACGGGAGATGCCCTGCTGATTTTTCGCGGGAAGTTCCGAGGTTGGGAACTTTGTTGACCCCATGCTCGAATCGGTGGTAACAAAGCGTGTTCGATGTTTACACGGGGAACTCTGCAGCAAATTGTCACTTCAAGGAGGGGAATCAAGCTATGGCCAAGACGACGCTCAATCCTGAGGGACTGCCGGTACCGAGAGGAAGTTACAATCTCGTCAATATCGCCCAGCCTGGGCGAATGGTTTTTATCGCCGGCCAGACGGCGTCCGATCATGACGGCAAAGTTGTCGGTGTTGGCGACCCTCGGGAGCAAACTCGCTTCATATTGGGCAAGGTCCGGCGGGCGGTGGAAGCTGCCGGCGGCACGATGAAGGATGTCGTCGCACTGAACGTCTTTTCCACCGATGTGCGTTACCACCGCGACATCAACGAGACGCGGCGGGAAGTGCTTGGCGACAACTTTCCGACCAGCACCATGGTGCAAGTGGTGGCGTTGGCGCGGCCGGAGTTGTTGCTGGAGATCAATGCGATTGCGGTGATAGCGTAAATCGGCTTGAGACCGCAGGGGGAATGGGAATGTCACGACGCAGAGCCCAGCGCGGCAGCCGCAACCGAATCGGATAAGAGATTTGACCGCAAAAAGCGCAAAAGACGCAAAACTCGGAGAGGAAATTTTCACCACGAAGGCCACGAAGATCGCGAAGCTAAGAGATGAAGTAAACGTTTTTCCGAACTTCGTGTTCCTTCGCGATCTTCGTGGTCAATAACAAACGAGCGCATCTCAACAATGAACACGCTACACTAGTGTGGCCATAGCAATGGGCCGCGATCTTATGTAGACAGGATTATGGCAACCACTATCGAAATTCCCGCGATTGTGCCGCCGCCGAACCTGGTTAGCGTCACACATATCGTCTACGGCTTGCACGCGTTGAGCTTGCTAATCGGCGTGATGACGGCTGCGACGATTGTCGGGGCATTTGTTTTTGGCGTGCCGTCGATCCTCGCCGTGATCGTCAGTTACATTAAAAGAGGCGATGCCCGAGAGACCTATCTGGAATCTCACTTTCGCTGGCAAATTCGCACGTTTTGGGCAGTATTGGTGTGGTGTGTGGTGGGCGGCATTTTCTTTATCACGCTGATCGGCATTCCCGTGGCGCTGGGAATTTTCTTCGCGGCCGGCATCTGGGCGATTTACCGCATCGCGCGCGGCTGGTTGGCGTTGAAAGAGGGCAAGGCGATGTACGCGGGCTGAATCGCGCGCCTCTCAGGACCTTTCAATACTGCCGGGTTTCAAAGACCGGCGAGTCCTTTTCATGAAGGCCCAAAACCTTTGTGGCTCAGCACTCCAGCAAACCAGCTGTTTCGGCGCAATCACAATCATCGGCCGTTCATCGATCGCCATCGTGCGGTATTGACGGTACTTGGCCCGCAGCAGCTTGACCGCGGCACGATGTCGTTCGCCGCTGCGCAGGACCCGCGCTTTGCCGTGCACTAGAACGTAGGCCAGCTTGCACCAGTCCTCGTCATAGCGGTCGATGACCAGAGCCACGGTGGGATTTTCCGCAATGTTCTTCAATCGTTTGAGCTGGGTGGTGCGCTTGGGTTTTTCGTCGATGGGGGAGCAGAAACTCTTGCCGTCGAAGACGAAACAAATAGGGATAACGTGGGGCACGCCAGATTTGTCGGCGGTGGCGAGGTGGGCGGTGCAAGCGGAATAAATTAGTTTCGAGGCTTGAGGCGTGAGTTGCGCAGTGGATCGGAAAAGGCGTGAGACAGGAGGCGCGAGAGTTGAGTTCGGATTCTTACTCACCCCTGTTGCCTCACGCCTCGTGCTTATTCAGATTTTAAACTCGCCCACCACGTTGGGCGCAAAGATTTCTTCCACTGTCGGCTTGCGCGCAAGCAGGCCCTGTTCACCCATGTAGCGGATCAAGTGTTCCAGCACGTGGCGATTGGCTTCGACGCCGTAGGGCCACCAGTCGGGGCCAAAGATTTCACGTAGTTGCTCTCGCTCCCACGGCAGCCAGGGCAGGGTGCAGGCCATGGTGTTCGAGATGTGCATGTTCTTGATCGCGACGTCTTTGGCTTCGCAGAAAGCTTTGTAGAGACTGCGGGCGATCCAGGGATTTTTTTCGTAAACTTCGCGCTTGATCACCAGCACATGCATGATCGGAAAGATCTTGGTGCGCTTGTAGTAGTCGATTTCTACGTCTTTGTAGTTGGGGAACAAACGTTTGATCTTCGGGTTCCCCTTCATGAACGACGACGGCGCGCGGGCGGAGATCAGCACGTCGATTTCGCCGCTCTCCAACATGCCGTTCAACGTCTTGCCATCGGCGATCGGGTCGAGCTTGATCTCCGGCGGCAGAGTAAGCTTGACGCGCTCCTTGCGGCCGGCTTCTTCCTGGCCGCCGGTGAACCAATGCATGTCGGATGCTTTGACACCGTAGTCGTCGTTCAAGAAGCCGCGAACCCACACCGCGGCGGTAATCGAATATTCCGGCGCACCGACTTTCTTGCCTTTAAAGTCGGCGGCGGTCTTGATGCCGGAGTCGGTGTTGATGAACACGCAAGAATGGCGGAAGTAGCGCGACGGAAACACCGGTATCGCGACGAACGGCGAGTTGCCGCGGCTGATCATGGTCACATGATTGGACAACGACATTTCGGAAACATCGAATTCTTGATGATGGCCCATGCGCCAGAAAATCTCTTCGGCTTCGAGCGGCACATAGTTGATGCGAATGCCTTCGGCTTGAACCTCGCCGGTGCGCAGCGCGAACGTGCGATCGTAAGCGCCGCAGCCGACGGTTAAAAATAATTTCTCCACGTAAACTTCTCCTTGTTAGTTATTGTTCTGAGAGTGAAGGATAGGAAACGGGTGATTGATGTGACCCGAAATTCTCAATTATCCATTTTCAATTACTTCGTATCCCATCTCGAGTAGCGCTGTGCGATGGCGATCAGGACCACGGAGATGACCGAAATCACCAAGCCGATTGCGGCGACGCGGCCGCGCATGCCATCGAGATAGAGAAAATAGAGCAGCGGCCCGAGGGGTTCTGAGCCAGGGCTGTAAAGAAAAAGCGTGGCGCTGAATTCGCGCAAGAAGATCGTCATTAGAATGATCCAGCCCGCCATGACGCCGGGCCGCATCATCGGAATCAAAATGCGCCGGAAGGTCGCCATGAAACCGGCGCCGCAGACGATCGACGCTTCTTCCAGTTCTTTGTGGACTTGAATGATCGTGCTGGTGACGGCGCGCAGCCCATAGGGAAGAAACCGGGTAATGTAGGCAATGAGAATGATCCAGATCGTCGCGTAAACCGGAATCGGAAAATCGACGTAAGCCCACAACAGTCCGAGCGCCATGGCTGTGCCGGGAAACGCCCAGGGAATGAATACTAAACCTTCGATGATGCCGCGCCCGGCGAGTTTGGTTCGTACTGTGATATACGAAGCCAAGGAAGCGAGAATCATGCAGGCCGTGGCGCTGATGAAGGCCAGCAGTAAGCTGTTCAAGAAAGCTTTGTGCACCCGCGGTGTGGCCCAGACATATTCAAAATGCGACATCGTCAGGTTCTGCCAGGTCTGCCAGGTCGGCACGTGATAGTAAGGGAGAATGGCGACCAGTGCCAAGACGAGAATCGGCAGGACCACGAGCAGTATCAACAACAGCGAAGCGACGCCGGCGGCGGCGTAGCGCCACGGTCCGAGCTCGATCTGATGCGGCCGGAAGCCCTTGCCGGTTACCGTGGAAAAACTTTCGACCTGCGACGTGAAGCGGCGATAGAGATAAACGAAAATCAGCGCGATGAAAAGAATGCCGACACCGTAGGTGGCGGCGAGATTGTGATTGGTCGGAAACGACCCTAAGGCTTCGCGCCAGATCTTGGTCGTGAACACTTCGATGCGCGCCGGCAGGGCGATGATCGCCGGCGTGTCGAAGCTTTCGACGGCGCGAACGAAGTTCAGCGTCGCGGCAGCGAGAATCGCCGGGCGCAGGAGCGGAAACGTTATGCGGCGCATGACGCCGAACTCATTGGACCCGAGGGTTTTCGCCGATTCTTCCAGCGAGGGGTCCATGCTCTTCATGGCCGCGGCGATGATCAAGAAAGCCAGCGGAGTCAGGATCAGCGCTTCGACGTAGATCAAGCCGGTCATCGAATAAATATTGAACGGCCCTTTTTCCATGCCGAAGAGTTTGACGAAAACGCCGTTGATCAGGCCGTTGCTCGGGTTGCAGAGCATGACCCAGGAAATCGACACGAGCATAGGCGGGAGAATGTTGGGAATAATCGCCGTCAGCTCGAACAAGCGGCGAAACGGTGCGTCGGTGCGGATGGTGATCCACGCCAGCGCCAGCGCAAAGATCACCGACAAGCCGGCGCTGCCGATGCCAAAGATGAACGAGTTCAACATCAGCGAGTAGGCTTCCGGGTCGCTGTAGGCGCGCACATAATTTTGCAGCGTGAAATTCCCCGGCACACCGAGCGGAGCGTCGGTCAAGCTGCCGTAGAAGAGAAAAAAGGTCGGGTAGAGGCTCAGGAAAGCGATGATGCTGCTGACGATGACAAAGACCCAACTCACCGGTTGGCTCAGGAAGGCGCCGAGGCGTGAGCGGCGCCATGCCGAGGTGTTGACGCGTTCGGCCGGCAGCGTGGCTTCGTTGATGGACACGATCAGGCTCCCTTAACTAACGCAGGAATATCTGCGTGTATTCTTTTTTCTTGTCGGCGAAGTCTTTGGTGCTCAGATCATCCATCTCGACAAAGCCGATCTTGTCGGCGCCAGGCAGCGGCGGCAGCACCCCTTTGCGGTTCACGAACTCGCCCAGCTTCGCCATCGTGTTCATGCTTTCGTCGTCGAGAAAATAGTCGACGAATGCTTTGCCGGCGTTGACCCGCGGCGCCTTGGCTGCGAGCGCGATGTAGCTCGCGTCGCCGATCAGTTTGGGTTCTCGAACGTAGTCGACAGGGGCGCCCTTTTTGCCGTGAATATAGGCGTACTTTACATAGGTGATGGCGACCGGTGTTTCACCGCTGGCTACTCGCTCGGCGGAAGGCAGCAGCGACTCGACCCAAATCGGCTTGTTGGCCGCGAGGTCACGCATAAACTTTTCCGATTTTTCCTTGCCCATGATTTTGTACAAGCTCGCCAGCCATTGGGTGGTCGTGGTGTGTTGGGTCGGGTCGGGCATGACGATCTTGCCCTTGTACATCGGCTTGCCCAGATCATCGAGGGACTTGGGATACTCCGAGGCTTTCAAGCCGTTTTTGTTATAGACGATACCGACGACAACGTTGCGATAACGCGGGCCGAGATTCGGGTCGATGACTTCTTTGGGGTAGTCAGCGTTGGTGGGCGAATCGTATTTTTGAAAATAGCCCTCTTTTTGCATCAGGCGCATGACGTTATCGGCGGCTATGATGGCGTCGGCGATCGGCTTGCCGGCGCGAAACTCGCTCATGGCGCGGTCCATCACTTTGGTCGCGGAAGCGCGCCAGTACTCGGCCTCGATACCGGTCTTTTTCTTGAAGCTTTGGATGATGGCGTCAACGGTGTCGCCTTCTAGGGAGCCATAGATGATGACTTTGCCGTCCTTTTTCGCCGCTTCGATCAACTGCGGCGTTTGCCCGAGGGAAGTGCTGCCGGCGAGCGCAAAGCTGAGCGTCAAAACAACCCATTGGGTGAGTTTAAGCATGGCTTCTCCTTGGTAAAGTCGCCGCCTGAGCGGAGACGATAGTTTCAAATTTTACCTAGTGAGTCAAGCCGATTTCGCCCTCGAAGCCAGTCCGGTCGCCGGCCGCATTGACTCCGCTAATTGCCGATCATATAAAAGGTTTTCCACACAACGAAAGGGAGAAAATTCGATCGATGGCTAATTTGGATTTGCTGGTAAAAAACGGCGAGGTCTGGACCCCGGGCGGCTTTGTCGAGGCCGATGTCGCGGTCAATGGCGGCAAGGTGATAGCGCTGGGAAAGCCGCCGGTGCTGCCGGATGCGGCGACGACGGTGATCGATGCCAAAGGCAAGAAAGTCATTCCTGGTTTGATCGATACGCACACGCATCATCGCGATCCGGGTTTTACCTATAAAGAAGATATCACGACGGCGACCATGGCCGCGGCGGCGGGCGGTGTGACCTTGTCTATCGGCATGCCCAACGTGAACCCGCCAACCACGAACGTTGAGATCTACCGTAAGTTGGTGGAGCACCACAGTAAGAACGCGATTGTCGATTTCAATCACAATCCCTCCGGCACGGTACCGGAGAATGTCGCAGCGATGGCCAAAGAAGGGCCGTTGGCATTCAAAATCTTCATGGTCAAAGACACCGGCCGTGACTATCCGCACATGCCCGGCATTGGGATCAACAACAACGGCGAGCTGTTCAAATGCTTCGAAGCGGTCGGCCAGACCGGTTTGCCGCTGATGGTTCATCCGCACGATCAGGATCTGATGGACGAGATCGAAGGGCGCTACTGGAAGAAAGAAGACCGCAGCCCGCAGGCCTACGCCAAAGCGTATCGCGATTACGACGGCATCATTTGGGACACGGCCATGGCGACGCTGTTTCGCATGCAAAAAGCGCTGGGCGCGCAATTGCACATTCTGCACATGAGCACACCGGAAGGTTTGGACATGCTGCGGCGTGCCAAAGACGAAGGACGGCCGGTGAGCTGCGAGGTCAATCCCTGGGCGATGTTCTTGGGCACGTGGGAAAACGTCGAGAAGATGGGGCCCTATTGTCTCGGCTTCTGGGTGCCGCCCGATCACGTCAACGCGCTTTGGAAAGGCATCAACGACGGCACGGTCGACATCATCGGCACCGACCACGCGCCGCACACGATTGAAGAGAAAGAGCGTGGCTGGAAAGACATGTGGAGCTGCCCCGGGGGCGAGCCGCAGATCCAAGATTATCTGCGCTTGTTCCTAGACGCCGTGAACCAGGGCAAATTGACGCTCGATCGGTTGGTTAGAATTTCCTCTTATAACCCAGCGAAGCTCTTCAACGTCTACCCTAAGAAAGGCGTGATCCAACCGGGCTCCGACGCCGACATGGTGATTGTCGATATGAATAAAGAAGAGGTGATCAAGAACGAGACGACCTACACGAAGGTCGGCTGGACGCCTTACAACAATCGCAAAGTGAAGGGCGTGCCGATCCGCACCATCCTGCGCGGCAAGACCGTGATGGACGACGGCAAGATCGTCGGTAAACCGGGTGACGGGCAGTTGTGCAAGCCGATGGCGAAGTAAAAGAATCCCAAGAAAACCGGCTGTTCAAAAAGGCGGAGAGTTCGAAAGAACCTCCGCCTTTTTTTGCTCGTCGCGGCTACGCAGAAATCTGCTCGTCCAATTCGATCTTGTTGACGATCAGTCCCGACAACAGCTTAGGATAAAAATAGGTCGACTTCTGCGGCATGGTTGCGCCGGCGTTGGCGATGCTTTGGATCTCTTCCGCCTTGGTCGCGTTTAGAATAAACGCGGCTTGAAAGTCTTCTTTCTCCAGGGTTTGCAGCGCGAGCTCTTCGTCCTGAGTGTACTTGATGGTGTCGCCGCTCTCTTGTTGCTGGCGCTTCATGCCGAGAATTGTTTCTAGCACCAACAAGTGCAGGATGCTGACATCGAGCTCCTGCAGTGCCGGACACAAATCCTTTGCTAATTTTTGCATGACCCGCTTGTTTTTCAGCCGCAGTATCACGTAGCGCGGATCGCGCTTGAAGCTGACGCCGATGACCTTGTGTTTTTTTGCGGCCGTCTTAAGCGCCTTGAGAAACGAGCTTTTGCCATCCGGAGTTTTCGGGTGCTGTTCGACGTAAAAATGGCTCTGCAGCTTTTCTTCGAGCTGCAAAAACGGCTGCGGCGCGTAGCCGCGCACAAGCCGGTGGGTCGGCAGGATCACCACGTTGTCATCGTTCATGTTGGCGAAGTAGGCCATGATGTAGTTGTAGGCCTCATGGCCCGTGCCGTCGCCGCGCTCGCCGCGTAGCTGTTTGCGATAGTTCATCGTCGCATCATAGCGGTGATGGCCGTCGGCGATGAGCAAGGTCTGCTCTTCCATAGCTTTCTGAACTTTTTGAATCACATTGGCATCGGTGATGCGCCAGAGCTTGCACTCGTCGCCGTTGTCCACTTCCACTTCGGCGAACGGCGTGGTGCCTTCGACGACGACGCTGAGCATTCGGTTGATGATCTGCTTGGGCTCGGCGTAGAGCGCGAAGATCGGGCTGAGCTGCGCGTTGCAGGCGAGCATGAGCTTCAGTCGATCTTCTTTAGGCGCGTCATGGGTTTTTTCATGGGGCCGAATATTGCCGGTGGGAAAGTCTTGTAGCTCGGTGAGCGCGAAAAAGCCCTGGCGCAGTTTTTTAGCGCCATCTTTTAGAGTGAAGCGATGGCTTAGAAAGTAAATCGCCGGCTCGGCGTCACGTTCGAGCACTCCGGTGGTCAGCCATTCGTTGAGCAGTCGAGCGACGCTGGTGTAGGAATCGGGCTCGGAACTCAAGTCGAGCCTGACAAAGTTGTGCGGCGATTTCTTGTAAAGCTTTTCTTGCTCTTCTTTCGAGATGACGTCATAGGGCGGAGCGATGACTTTAGCCAAGTCCTTAAACTTTTTTTGATTATAGAAGACTCCGCGAAACGGCGCGATTCGTACCATGTTTTTAGTCGTCCTTGGGTACCGGAATCCGAAGTGCTACCACTAAAACAAAAAGATTACAGGATCAGAAAATAAAAATGGATAGTGGAAAATTGAAAACGTTTCGGACCTGATCCGTAAATTGCTTTTTCCGAACTTCGTGTCCTTCGTGCCTTCGTGGTGAGTCATTCTGAGATCACGCTTCTTTCGCGACGCCTTGGTTCATGGCGCCGATGCCTTCGATTTCCGATCTCAGAACGTCGCCAGGCTTGAGTTTGGCTTGGAACTCCGGCGAATCGGGATTGCCGGTGGTGAGGAGGTCACCGGGGTAGAGCGTTGTCACCGAGGAGAGAAAGCTGATCTGCGTGGGAATATCGTTGATCATCGCATCGGTCTTGGCCGACTGGGCGAGCTCGCCGTTGATCCACAGCTTCATCGAGAGATTATGCGGGTCGCGGATTTCATCCGCCGTGGTGATCCATGGGCCGATGGGGGCAAAGGTTTCAAAGCCTTTGCGCACGCTGCGGGTGCCGCCCAGGTTCTTGCTCTTGCCGAAGCCGCGCGCGGTGACATCTTGCATAATGGTATAGCCAAAAACCGCGGTCATCGCTTGCGACTTGTCCAGGTGGCGAGTTTTTTTGCCAATGACGACACAGAGTTCGAGCTCAGGAAAAATCGAGTCGGCGCTTTTGGGAATGATGATGTTGTCTTCTGGTCCGGCGATCGCCGAGGGGGGTTTTAAGAAAATGTTTTCCAGCAACTCATCCGGCGAGACGGTGGACGCGCTGCCGCGGCCAACTCCAGCATCGAGGCCGCCGGTGCCGCGCTTGTAATTGCCGGCGGCGGCATAGATTTTCGATGGCCGTTCCACTGGCGGCTTGAGCTCTTTCGCGTCGAGTTTGACACCGCCCCCTTTGGCGGCCAGCTCCGCGAGCTTACCTTTTATTTGATCGTACTGTTCGATCAAATCGATCATCGACGCGCCGCTCGGCAGGATGCCTTGGATCGGAATCAGCGTGTCGTTTTGCACGATGGCCAGGCCATGGGATTTGGTCGTCGCAAGTTTCATCCGCAGCTCCCTTTATCTAACCCATTTTCAATATCTGGTAGCGGCGCTTTTCACAAGACGATGGTTGCTCAATTGATCGTTCCCGGGGCCTATGTCATAAAACAGCGTGTCTCAGACTTGGCTACAGCTCGCCGTGATCGCGGCGCCGGAAAGCTTCGATGCGATCGCGAATTTCTTAATCGAGCGCGGCTCGCCCGGCGTGGCGCTCAGAAAACAAGAAGTGCGCGGTTATTTTGCCGAGCCTTTCGATATCGCGGTGATGCGCCGTGATGTGCAGAAATTTCTGACGGCGATCGAGCGCTACTATCCGAACCGGACCAAGCCACGAATCGCCTGGCGTGTCATCCG
The DNA here is from genome assembly GCA_016874755.1 of Deltaproteobacteria bacterium. Classification (NCBI taxonomy): domain Bacteria; kingdom Pseudomonadati; phylum Myxococcota; class Myxococcia; species Deltaproteobacteria bacterium. The sequence goes on from VGTH01000053.1 coordinate 12,895, forward strand.
CGGCGAGGATTGGAACAAGCGCTGGCGCAAGTTCATCAAACCTCAAAGAGTCGGGGGAAAATTTTGGCTTACGCCGCCGTGGATACCGGTGCCGAAGATGCGCGGGCGGCACGTAATCACTATTGAGCCGGGCATGGCCTTTGGCACCGGCAGCCATGCGACGACGCGCGGCTGTTTAGAGTTGATCGAACGAGTGGCGCGGCGATTTAAAAAAAATCCGTGGACTGCCCTCGATGTGGGCACCGGGTCGGGGATATTGTCGATTGCATTGGTTAAACTTGGCGCGGCGCGAGTGTGGGCGGTCGACAACGATCCGATCGCGATCCAAGTCGCGCAGGAAAATCTGCAGATCAACGGAGCGGCGAAAAAAGTTCGCCTGTCGGGAAGCGATCTGGCCAAGATTCGCCGCGTGTTTCCTCTCGTGGTCGCTAACATCACCGCCGAAACGATTGTCGAGCTCAGCGCGGCGCTGGCAAAAAAAGTTGCGCCGAGAGGTTACGTGATCCTGTCGGGCATTCTCAATGCCCGAGCCCAACGGGTGATCGATGTCATGGCCGCCGCAGGCGCGGTTTTGCTCGAACGCAAACGCGAGGGGCAATGGACATCGCTATTGCTGCGCCGCCAGTGATTTATGCCGCGGTTCTTCTTGCTACGAGCAAACATCGACGGGCGCCGTGGAATCATTTCCGGCGCGGAGCTTGATCATCTGTCGAAAGTTTCGCGGCTGCGCCCGGGCGATAGCATTACCGTCTTTGACGATGAAGGTTGGGAACATCGCGCGGTGGTTCGAGTGCTGACGTCCGAACTGGGTGAGATCGAGATTCAAGATTCCTATCGCGCAGCGCGCGAATCGCCGCTGCCGATCACGCTTGCCCTCGGCTTGACCAAGGGTGACAAAATGGACTTCGTCGTTGAGAAGGCGACCGAGTTGGGCGTGCACACCATTGTCCCGTTCACGTCGGAATTTACCGTGCCCAAGCTCGACGCGCGAAAGATTGCCCAGCGCACCGAGCGCTGGCGCAAAATCGCCTTGAGCGCCGCCAAACAGTGTGGGCGCACGCGAGTGCCGAACATTGAACCGCTCACACCGTATGCCGTTCTGCTGAGTGGCGCGCCAGTGCAAGGAGAGTTGCGGTTGTTGTTTTGGGAGAAGGAAAATGCTCGGACGCTCGATCGTGTCCACGCCGAGCAAAAGCAAGTCAGTGCCATGACCGTCGTCGTCGGAGCTGAAGGCGGTTTTAGCGCTAAAGAGGTTGATCAAGCGGTTCAACAGGGTATTTTAGCCGTGGGTTTAGGCCCGCGCATTCTGCGCGCTGAGACGGCGGCAGTGACCGTGCTGGCGCTGGTTCAGTTTCTCTGGGGCGATTTGAGTTGACTCCGACATTCTTGCGGCGCAAGCTTTTTCGCAGCGGTTGCGCTAGATTGCAGGCATCACCCCATAGCGTTTAACGATGGAATGCCCTAAGTGTCATAGCCCAACTTTGTCGCACTTGGTTCACTGCAAACATTGCGGCACTTTGCTGCCCGGGCATGCCGAGCGTGCGCCTGAAACGATCGATGATGGAGAGCTCAAGATGAGTCGACCCGAGCGCAAAGAAGATTTCGAGTTGGGCGCGCTGCCGGAAGATGACAACCGGGAATTCTCCCGTGAAGAAGGCTGGGTGCCCACGCCGCGCATGACCGGCGAAGTGCCGGCGCGCGCGCTTGAAGAAATTCGCTGGGGCGGCTTTTTCCGTCGTTGTGGCGCATTCCTCATCGACCTGATCGCAGTTGCGGCGCTGGCCGGGATTATGGCAGGGATGGCCTACGTGGGATACAAAGTGGGTCTCGCGGCGCATGGGCGCCGACCTGGGCTAGACAATACGCTGCCGCTGGTGCTCGGTTTGAGCTGGGCTGTGGTGCTTTTGGCCACCGGCTATTTTGTCATGTTGCACACGCTGTGCGGTCAAACACTCGGCAAAGCCATTTTCAAATTGCGCGTTGTCGGTGCGGATCACGAAACCATCGGCTATGGACGGGCGCTCTGGCGTTGGATCGGCACCGTCGCGACCGCGCCGCTCCTCTTGGGACTGCTGTGGATCGTGTGGAGCAGCGAGAAGCGATCGTGGCATGACATGTTGGCCGGAACCTGGGTGATGCGCGAATAGATAGTTTCGGCTAGGAACCCTGGCTTATGAAAGTGCTTAGAATCGGGGTCGTCATGGACCCCGTCGACAAAATCAACATCGATAAAGACACCACGTTTGTGCTGATGCTCGAAGCGCAGCGGCGCGGCCATGAGATCTACTTCATGGAAGTCGACGATCTATTCGTACGCGCCGGCACGCCCTACGGACGTTTTCGCCGCCTCGACCTGGCGCGCGCCACGCCGCACTATCAGCTTGGCACGCCGGCGACGAGCCCCTTGCACGACTTCGACAGCGTCTGGATGCGCAAGGACCCGCCCTTTGACATGAAGTTTTTTTTCGCGACTCATCTGCTGAGCTTGATCGATCAGAACCAGTGCTTTGTCATGAACAATCCCAAAGGCCTGCGCGAAGCCAACGAAAAGCTTTACGCGCTGCGTTTTCCTGAACAGATTCCGCAAACCATGGTAAGCAGCGACATGGAGCGCTTGAAAACCTTCATGATCGAGTTGGGCGGCGAAATGATCGTCAAGCCGCTCGACGGCTGCGGTGGCAGCGGGGTTTTCTATTTGAACGAACAGGACCGCAATACCAATTCGATTCTCGAAGCGGCGACGGACAACGGCCGGCGCTTGGTCATGGGGCAGCGCTATCTCCCAGAGATACGCCAAGGCGACAAACGGATTATCGTGTTAAACGGCGAACCGATCGGCGCCGTCCTGCGCGTGCCGCTCGAGTCGGAAACCCGCGGCAACATCCACGTCGGCGGGCAAGTGGTGAAAACTGAAGTAACCGCGCGCGACAAAGAAATCTGCGCCGCATTGGCGCCGCTGTTGCGCGCCGATGGATTGTATTTTGTCGGACTGGATGTGATCGGCAGCTTTCTAACCGAGGTAAACGTTACGAGCCCCACCGGCATCCAGGAAATTGACGCGCTGAACAACGCGCGCATCGAGACCGACGTAATCGATTTCGTCGAGCGGCAGGTCGAAAAACTTGCTGGTCGTTGAGTGCACAATTCGATTTCTGAGACTCGGCAGGACTGGCGGCTTGGCCAACTGGAACGGTGGGGACTGTTTGAGCGAGCTTTGGCGTTGTTAGCTTGACTCCCCAGTGCTTTTAAGCAATATTCCAGGTTCACTTCATCTGGCCAGGTAGCTCAGTCGGTAGAGCAGAGGACTGAAAATCCTCGTGTCGGCGGTTCAATCCCGTCCCTGGCCACATTTTCCCCATCAGCCAAGTAATTGATTCTACACAGATTTCAGCCGTCCGACAGACTCTCAGCTCTCGGTTCTGCATGCTATTAGCCGAACGGTGGATATCGGGCCGCCGACCACAACCGACAATGCGCCCGCGGGTTGGGTCGGTTCCGACAGCACGGTAACGCTGATGCCGAGTGATGGAAGTGGTTCCGCTGTCGCCATTACGCAGTACTGCACGGATACGACCAACACCTGTGCACCGTTAACGACCGGGACATCAGTTCTAGTCTCTTGTCCGACAGGATCAACCTGTCAGACCTATGTGCGCTATCGCTCGGTGGATAATGTGGGCAACTCAGAGGCCGTGAAAAGCGCGCTGGTGAGAATCGATAAGGCCGCAGCACCCACGGGTATTACTTTAACCTACAACGGCAAGCTGCGCGACAAGGTGGGGCAGAGAGATAGGGCGCGGGATGCCGACGGCACCATCGACGGCGTGTTCACCGTGGCCCTGAGTCCCGGCAGCGCTAATCGCAGCGTGACCCGGTTGGAACTCAGAAACACCGCCATTCCAGGCGGCATCTGGAACACACAAGTGGATGATTCATGGACCTTGGGAGCCGCGGCAGGATTGGATAGCCCGCTGCTCAATGCGGGCGATGACTCGGTGAACTTTGTCGTCAGCGACGGCGGCAATTTTAAGATATTTGCGGCGGACTATGAAGGAAGAATGTTTGGTAATGGGGTCAAGTTTACTTTGACGGTCGAGTTCGGCGACGGAACTTCGGCCTCGGATAGCGTGAGACTGCCGTTTTTCGATTTCGACGGCGACGGCAAGAGCGATATCGGAATCTATCGCGATGGGACTTGGATAATAAAGCCATCCGGGGGTGGGGCGAACATTGTGGAAAGCTTGGGCGCAGCGAGCGATATTCCGGTGCCGGCCGATTACGACGGCGACGGCAAAACTGACATAGCGATTTACCGAACCAACGGGGAATGGGAGATCAAACGCAGCTCGGACCGGCAAGTGATGAAAGTTGGATTTGGGGGGCCGGCGTTCATTCCGGTTCCCGGCGATTACGACGGGGATGGCAAAGCGGATATCGCGGTCTATTTGGACGGCGGCGTGTGGTCGATCCTGAGGTCATCGGATGGCGGGAACACCGTGGTGGCGCACGGGGGAGTGGGCTGGGATGCGGTGGCAGCCGATTACGACGGCGACGGCAAGACGGACATCGCCGTGCATTTCGGCGGTGCCTGGTCGATCTTGTACAGTTCGGATAGCCGCAATCCAAAAGTCCCGTTTGTATTGGGTCATGGCGGTCCTGCGTGGAGCCCGATTCCCGCCGACTACGACGGCGACGGTAGGGCGGACGTGGCGGTGTATCATCCTGTCGGCGCTTGGTCGGTGGTGCAATCGGTCAACAATACCAATGTGGTGTATGGTCATGGCGGCTCGACTGCCGAACCTGTGCCGGCCGACTATGACGGCGACGGCAAAGCAGATATTGCTGTGTATTTTCCTGATGGAGCCAGCGCCGGAGCATGGTCAATCAAGCGGTCGTCGGATAACGGAATTACTAGCGTGGCACATGGCGGTGCGTCCCAGGATCTTCCGCTAAACTGAGGTATCTTCACTAGGTTCAGCGATTCGATTTCACTTGCGGTGAAATTACTCTGCTCGGGAAACCTTCGACTTTGGCAAAACTTTGGCAATTCCCAAATGGTCCCGCTCGAGAGCCGCGAGCTTCGCTGCGGCTTCTTTTAGCGAAATTTCGTCGCTAAGATCATGCTCTGCACGTAAACCCCATCAACTTTCATCGTGTTAAGGAGAACGGCAAGTGATATCTTAGTTAGTAGTCCGCGCTCGTCAATTTGCCAGTAACGCGGCGAATTTTCTTGCGGTTAGGATTTGCGTAGATTTGTGGCGCTCTAATGAGAGCAAGCCACTTTTGTCACCCGTCACCAGATAGTCGGCATTGCCTGCTTCGGACAAAGCAAGCAGAAAATCATCGTTCGGGTCGGGCGAGCGTTTTACCCGCGGTAATCGACTAATCTCCTCCGCGAGTTCCTTGACTTGATTTACAAGGCGGCCTGCTCGATGGGGTTTGATGAGTTTTGCGATGCGCGGTTTTTGCAGTGTGGCGCGTAACTCGGCGAGATGCTCAGTGCAGATCAACAGCGTAAATTTACCGTCTTGCCAAGCATCGTATATGGTGGCGGGATGACCGGCAGGAGAAATCAACGAGGACACCAAAATATTGGTGTCGAGCACCACACGCATCAGGGTTTAGCAGACTTCTTTCGACCGCGTCGTTCGGAGCGAACCTCGTCGACGGCATCGTCAACCAGCCGTTGCAATTTCTCCGGGTCGAGATCAGCATTGCGCATTCTGATATCCTGGACCGTTCGATGAAAGACGCGCCAGCGCACTGCCTCTTCAATAAACTTGGAGAGGTCGCCCTTCTTCATTCCCTGGGCACCTAAGAAAGTGCGCAGCGCGAGGTCGGTATCCCTCGAGACTTTGATATTCCAGCGAACCGATTCATCTTCCATTGGGAACCTCGTATGCAGATAAACACTTATACACCTATCTTACGTTGGTTCCATGCAAGCGGCAAGACAGCACCGGTTGCAGGTAGATCTATTAGTGGTCATCGGATTTTTGCACGTTTGAGCAGCCGAGCGGCGAGTGACGCAGGGAGATTCAGGAGTCAACCCAGTTTGGCACGAGTCCTTTCATCTTGATAGACTTATGGGCTAGAGGTGAAAGTTATGGGAAACAGACTTTGGATCAGCTTACGGTTGCCTTCAAAGCAGTAGAAAGCGAGCTGTCCGGACGGGTTTTTGAGAACCGTTGGAGAGTTCTTGAGTTTGCAGCGATCCAACGCTGCTTCTTAATGTTCTACACGGCACTCTAAGCACGTAAAGGTACGTAAGGGTTCCTACGAGGGTGCGTATGTTGGTTAAGTACTCGACTTCCAAGAGAAAACTATGACCGCAATTTAGCCAATTCGCTGAGAAGGCTTACTAGAGCTGTTCTCAGACCTGGGGATGGGACTTATCGACAACTTATCAACAAGTTGTCAACGCTCACTGTGGAATAGCGAGAGCGGCGCGCGCTACGCCGGCGGCAGATTTATTTGATTATCAACCCGCCGAATCAGGTGCGCAAAATTCCAATCCAGAAACCTAGATCACAAATTGGAATTTTCTAAGCAATAAAGACTGGACAACGGCTAATGGTTTCAATAGGTTCGGCGTAGTAGTCATTGAGTCGAGCCTAGATGATACTCTGTCACAATGCACGCCTGTTGACCTTAGACAAACTGCGGCCGGTTTTAGAAAGACAGCAGATCCTAGTCGATAACGGCGTGATTGCCGCCGTTGGCAAAGACCTCAAGATCGCTGGCTTGCCCATCCGCCAGCGCATCGACTGCACGGGCAAGATCGTCATGCCCGGCCTCATCAATACCCATTCGCATCTGACCGAGATATTACAGCGCAGCTTTCGCGACAATCTGCGCATGGAAGTTTGGCGTGGCTATCGCGCGCGTACCGAAGAATTGGCCAATCCCACGGCGGCGGAGATCGGTGCAGCGGCCGCGCTCGCTTGCGCCGAGATGCTGAAGAACGGAGTGACGGCGGTGGTCGATCATTTCTCGACCCGACCGGGACTTTCCGAGCCGAAAATGATGGCGATCGTTAGGGCGTTCGAGCAGACCGGCATTCGCGGTGTGTTAACACCGTCGCTGCTCGATCGGGATTTTGTCGAGATCGTCGCGGCTAAACGAGCTGCGCGGGCACAGGCTAAAAAACCGAAGGTTCCCTGGCAAGAACAAGTTCTACCGATGCTATCGCATCTAAAACAATCCGCCGCAACTGTGTCGTTAATGTTGGGTCCTTCGTCGCCGTTTAGCTGCAGCGACGAGTTGGTGCGGGAAGTGGTTGAGATGGCGGAGCAGCATGATTTAGGCATTCACACCCACTTACTTGAAACCAAGCTGCAGCGTTGGGGCGGCCGCCAGCTTTATCCCGAAGGCTTGGGCAAGCGCATGCAGCGGCTCGGCTTGTTTTCGCAACGGCTGTCGGCGGCGCACTGTGTGTGGGTCAACGAGAGAGAGATGGATGCGATGGCCGCGGCGGGGGTTAACGCGGTGCACAATCCGGCGAGCAATCTCAAACTGGGCAGCGGCATCGCACCGGTGGTGGCGATGAAAAAACGCGGCATTAACGTGTCGCTCGGCACCGACGGCGGCGATACCAGCGATAGCTACACGATATTCGAACAGATTCGCCTGGCGGCGCTGCTGTCACGGGTGAATACCGAAAATTCCGATGAATGGGTGACAGCGCTCGACGCTTTGCGCATGGGAACGATCAACGGCGCGCAGGCGGTGCCGGCGTGGCGCGGCAAAATCGGCAAGATTGCGAAGGGCTACCGCGCCGATCTCGTCATTCTGCGACCGAACCTGCGGCTGACGCCAGCGGCGGACGTTGTCAATCAACTGGTTTTCTGTGAGAGCGGTCAGTCGGTGGATACCGTGATGGTGGACGGCAAAATTGTCGTCAAGGACGGCCGCCTGCTCTCCATGCGTGAAGAAGAAGTTATGCGCAAGGTGCTGCCGATCAGCAGGAGAATGCAGCGCCATTACCGCGCGCTGGTCCACCAAGAGCCGCCGCAGAGCGAATCGACCGTGCGGCAACTTTATCGAAAGGCGTTTGATGTATAGTCGCGATCGCTAGAAACAAAAGAAGAGAAGGAGACGCCCATGTTTCGTTACGGCAAATGGATCGTTCTGTTGGCGCTGCTCGCGTCGGCGCCCGCCCACGCGCAGAACGCGCGCACCAGCTACGGCGGCACGTCGGGATTCAACGTGCCGATCTGGGTTGGCCAGGAAGCGGGTTTCTTCAAGAAACATGGCGTCAATTCAGAACTTGTATTGATCAGCGGGGATGCCGCGGCGTTTCAAGTAATGTTGGCCGGCGATCTGCAGTTTGCCAACGCTGCCGGCACCGCGGCGATTCAGGCCAATGTTCAGGGCGCCGACTTCGTGATCATCGCGTCGTCCTACAACTTCATGCCCTACAGTTTTGTCGTGCGGCCGGAGATTCGTGCCGCGAGCGATCTCAAAGGCAAGGTCATGTCGGTGGCGCGGTTGGGCGGCATCAACGAATACGCTGCCTATTTTACGTTTGAGAAACTCGGGTTGGGGCCTAAGGATATGACCTTTGTGCAATCGGGTCCTGACGGCCAGCGCATCGCCGCGCTCCAGTCGGGCGCGGTGGCGGCCACGGTGTTAGCGCCGCCCGGGCTTTATGCGGCAACTTCGCTCGGCTTGAAAGTTTTGGCCGATCTCGGCGAATTGGGTATCAAATATCCGACCGGCACCATCGTCACACGCAAATCTTTTTTGGCCAGCAATCGAGCGTTGGCGAAGCGCTATTTGATGGGCTTTATCGAAGGGCTCAATCTTTACGCGCGCGACAAGGACTATACGCTGAAGGTCATGCAGAAATACGCGCGCTTGAGAGACAAAGACGCGATGGCGAAATCGCACGACTATTTCGTCAAGAATACTTCGGTGGTGCCAATGACCGATGTTGCCGCGATCAAGAACGCGCTGGTCGACAAAGCGGCGGGACGTAACCCGGAAGAGTTCTACGATAATTCGTTGATTCAGGAGTTGGTCAAGGAAGGGTTTGTCGATAAGTTGCCTAAATAGTAATTGGGACTGGGGGAAAATCTTCATGGCGTTGAGCGCGCAAGAGCAGCGAGTACTTGAACTAATCGACGAGAAGGAACTGATCGATCTGGCCGTAGCCATGGGCAACATCACGGCACCGTCGGGCTACGAGCAGCCGATGGCGGACTTTGTGCTGCGCTGGCTGAACGACAACGGTTTCGAGCGATCGTTTCAGCAGCCGATCTGCGAGGGCCGCTCGAACACGATCGCGATTCTCAACGGCCAAGGCGGCGGGCATAATTTGATTTTCAACAGCCACATGGATTCCGAGCAGGGCATGCCGATGCGCTTGGACGAAGCGCCGCCGCCGGGGCCGACGGCGCGGGTCGATTACAATAAGCGGCGCATCTTCGGCCTGGCGGTGCAGAACGATCGCGGCCCGATGGCAGCTTTCATGATCGCCACCAAAGCGATCAAGCAAAGCGGCGTGAAACTGAACGGCGACATTATCATGACCATGGTCGTCGGCGAGATTGGCATGGGACCGGTGGACGAATTTCGCGGCGCGCGGTTTATCGGCAAGGGTTTCGGCAGCCGCCACGCGGTGACGCATGGCGTGAACGGCGATTTCGCCTTAATTGCCGAGACCACCGATTTCGGCGTGACGTGGATCGAGGCGGGTGCGGCCTATTTCAAAATCACCCTCGAAGGGCGCGGGTTCTACACCCCGCGCATCCCGCCGCGCGGCGCCGTCAAAGAGAATCCTAACGCGCTGATCAAAATGATACCGGTCATTGAAGCGATCGAAAAATGGGCGGTGGAGTATGAGCACAAATATACAATCGATTACCCGGTCGGGAAAATGGTGCCGAAGGTGAGCATCGGCGCGATTCGCGCCGGCGCTCCCTATAAGCCGAGCACGACGCCGCGCAGCTGCAGCATCTACGTCGACGTGCGCGTGCCGCCGCCGATTTCTTTTTCTCAGGTGGAGAAGGAGTTGAAGCAGGTCGTCGCCGCCGTCGGACTCGGCGGCACCGTCGAGTGTTTCATGGCGCGCAAAGGCTACGAAGGGAAGAACGTCGAGCCGCTGGTCGACGCGATCCGTGCCGCCCATGCGGCGGTGCGCGGCAGCCAGCCGCCGCCGGTGGATACGCCGGAGACGAGCATGTGGCGCGACATTAATATATTTAACGAAGTCGGTATTCCCGCCGCGACCTTTGGGATGTCGCGCAAAAGCGCACCGGATGCAGCCGAGCGGTTCGTCGAGATTCAAGACATCGTCGACGCCGCAAAGATGTACGCACTGGTGGCGCTTAAGATTTGTGGCTGACGAGCAGACCAACCTATGAACTACGTGGTGGGTGTCGACATCGGCGGGACGTTTACCGATTGTGTGGTGGTCGACGAAGCCGGCCAGATCACCATCGGTAAATCGCTTTCGACGCCCGATGATTTTTCCCGAGGCGCGTTGAACTCGGTGGCCGATGCGGCGCAGAACTTGGGCATCGATAACGTCGACACGCTGTTCCGCTCAACCCGCTTGTTTTTTCACGCATGCACCATCGGTGACAACACGTTGATCACCCGTGCCGGTGCCAAGACTGGGCTTCTGCTGACGCGCGGCTTTGGCGATACGCTGCACATGATGCGCGGCAAGGTCGCCGAAGGATTGACCGAGAACGAAACCGCGCATCGCTCTGCGCTGGTCAAGCCCGAGCCGTTCGTGCCGCGCCGCTCTGTCGAAGAGATCACCGAGCGCATCGACTACAAGGGCAAAGAGTTGATCCCGCTCGATGCCGAGGCCGCAGAGCAGGCGATCGATCGATTGGTTGCGCGCGGCGTCGAATCCTTCGCCATCTGTTTACTATGGTCGATCGTCAACGACGGCCACGAGCGGCAGCTCGCGGCGATTCTCAAAAACAAATACCCGCAGCTGTTTTTCTCATTGTCGAGCGAGGTGGCGCCCTATCTTGGCGAATACGAACGATGCGCGACGACGGTTTTCAATGCCTACATCGGGCCGAAGATTTCTAGCTACTTGCAGAACTTGCAAAGGACCTTGAAATCTAAGGGGCTGGCTCGCGACCCGTTGATCATGCAGGCGTACGGCGGTGTCCTGGGCATCGAAGCGACCTGCAAGAACGCCGTGGGAGTTATCGAATCCGGCCCTGCCGCGGGCATCGTCGGCACACGTTTTCTCGGCGAACACATCGGCGAGAAGAACATTCTCGCCACCGACATGGGCGGCACGACATTCAAAGTTAGCCTGGTGCGCGATGGTGTCATCGAGCGCGACTACAAGCCGGTAATTCTGCGCTACAATATTTTGTCGACCAAGATCTGGGTCGAGTCGATCGGCGCCGGCGGTGGTAGTATCGCCTGGATCGACGGTGAAACCGGCTTGCTCAAAGTCGGGCCACAGGGCGCCGGCGCGGCGCCTGGGCCGGTCTGCTACGACGTTGGCGGCAGCGAGCCGACGGTTTCCGACGCCGATCTAGTTCTCGGCTACTTGAACGAGAACTATTTTCTCGGCGGCCGTATGAAGCTCAATAAAGCCAAAGCGCTGGCGGCGCTGCGGCAGAAGATTGCCGGGCCGCTCAAAATGACCGAAGTTGAGGCCGCCAGCGGCATCTACCGTATCGCCAATTCCCACATGAGCGATCTGATCCGTAAAGCGACGGTGGAAAAGGGCCACGATCCGCGCAACTTCGTGTTGTTCGCCTTTGGCGGCGCGGCGCCGGTGCACGGCAGCCGCTACGCCGCGGAGCTTGGCGTGCGCCAGGTGGTGATTCCTTTGACCGCGTCGGTGCACAGCGCCACCGGGCTGATCAGCTCCGATGTCGTGTATGAGTATGGCAAGTCGGATCACGTCGTGCTGCCGGTCGACTTGAGACGCGTCAACGATAATTTTTCCGAGCTCCTGCAGCGCGGCGTCAAAGAGCTTGGCGCCGCCGGCTTTGCGCCGAGCGACATTCAAGTGCGGCGCAGCGTCGACATGCGCTATCGCTATCAGATCCATGAACTGAACGTGCCGTTCGCCCCGGGCGCCGAAGCGATCACCGACGCTCACATGACCGAGCTGGCGGCGCATTTCGACGCAATGTACGAGCAGGCTTTCGGCCACGGCTCGGGGTATCGCGAGGCGGGTAAGGAGATTCTTACGTTCCGGCTCACGGTGGTCGGCATGCTTAACAAACCGGACATCAAAGCCGAAGCGCTGAGGAAATCCGACGGCAGCGCGGCGCGCAAAGGCGAGCGCGAGGTATACTTCGAGGAAAACCGCAAGTTCGCGCCAACGCGCGTGTACGACTTTGAGAAAATGCATCCCGGCACGGAGTTCGTCGGGCCGGCGGTGATCGAAACGCCGGTGACCACGGTGATTGTCAATCCACGCGACCGCGTCGCAATGGATGGTTATCGTAATATTAGAATCTACGTCGGAGGAGCCTAATGGAGGCGGTTGTCAGCAGCGTCGATCCGGTTACTTTCGAGATCTTGTCGCATCGCGTCTACCAGATCGCCATGGAAATGGGCACGACGCTGGAACGCGTCGGCGGCACAGTGAACACGACACAGATGCACGACTACATGGCGGCGCTCTATCTCGCCAACGGCGACGTCCTGTGCGCCGGCGATGCCATGGGCTGGCATGTCGCCTGTGCCGGCGTCGCGGTCAAGCGCATCATTGAGCGCTTCGAGAAGCATGGCGGTATCTACCCCGACGATATCTTTTTGCTCAACGATCCGTACGTTGCGGCAATCCATCAGTCGGATGTTTACGTCGTGTCGCCGATCCACTTCAAAGGCAAACTGATGGGTTGGAGCGCGACGTTCGTTCACGTCATGGACATCGGCGCGCTGTCGCCTGGCGGCAACTCGCCGGAAGCTACGGAGATTTGCCACGAAGGCATTCGCATCCCCGGCATCAAGCTGGTCGAGCGCGGCGAGCTGCGCCAAGATTTATTCGATGCGTTCATCAATATGACGCGCCAGCCGGTGATGGTTGGACTCGATCTCAAATGTGAGATCGCCGCCAACAACGTCGCCAAGTCGCGCATGCAGGACCTCTACGAACAGTTCGGTCCCGAGCTGGTGGCGGCGGTGTCGCAGGAGATGCTGCACTATTCGGAATCGATCCTGCGCAAGCGGCTGGAAGAAATTCCTGATGGCCTTTGGCGCGACAGTGGCAGCATCGAGGCAGGCGATACTTGGACGGTCGAAGTAGCGCTCAAAAAACAGGGGAGCCGTTTGCTGTTCGACTTCAGCGGCAGCAGCCCGCAGGCGAAAAAGGGCATCAACATGCCGTACCATGCAACCTTCGGCGCCTGCTACGAGGCGATACTCTGCACGCTGGCCTACGATTTGCCGAAAAATCACGGTGCGCTCAACCCCATCGAAGTCATCGCCCCCGCGGGCACGGTGGTCAATTGCACAGCGCCGGCGCCGGTGTCGCTCAACACCACCTCCGGTGGCGCGACGGTAAAATATGTCGCCAACTCGGTGATCATGCAGATGCTCGCCACCAGCGCGAAGTGGAATGGCGAAGTGATGGCGCTCAACGCCGGCCACCGCTTGGCACGCCATGCCGGCGTCAATCAGCACGGCAACTTTTATGTGTCGACGCTATCGGAAGGCGCGCTTGACGGCGTTGGCGCCGGCTCGTACAAAGACGGCGAAGACACCGGCACCGGGCTGAGCTGTCACAACATCGAATGGCTCGAAGCCAACTTTCCCTTGCTCTATCTCTTCCGGCGCCACACGCCCGGTGGCGCGGGGGCGGGAAAGTATCGCGGCGGCACAGGCAGCGAGTCGGCGCTGACGACCTACGACGCACCCAAGGGGAAAATCCGCGGCGTCGCCCTCGGCGTCGCCGGCTTGCGCAATTCCGGCCAGGGCATCTTTGGCGGTTATCCCGGCGCGCCGAGCTTGCTGTCGCTCGTTCAGGGCGCTCGCGTTACCGAGAAGATCGCCAGCAAAGAATCGCCCGATCGCCTCGAAGAGCTTGGTGGCGAAAGCCAGCTTTTGCCTTATTGCGAATTCGATCTTGCGCCGGACGACATTCTCTACATGCGCATGTCGAGCGGCGGCGGCTACGGCGACCCGCTCGAACGCGAACCAGACAGGGTGCTGCGCGACGTCGCAGACGGCATCGTCTCGCGCCAGGACGCGCGCGCGATTTACGGTGTGGTGATCGATGGCGATGAGCCGGTGTTGGATCGCGTCGCGACGGATAAGCTGCGGGCGGAGTTGTTCAAACAGCGGTTGGAACAGTTCAAGTCCAACGGGACGTAGAGTTCGAATTATTCTCTCGCCAAGGCGCAGAGGCGCAAAGTTCGGAAATAAAAATCTAGACTCCGAACTTTGCGTCTTGGCGCCTTGGCGAGAGAGATTTCTGAACCGTTCACAGCGGCGGATTTCGCTTATGCCACGCGGTGCTGCGCTCGTAGGCATCAGCGACTTGAAACACGATATCTTCGCGGAACGGCGGCGCGACGATCTGCATACCGATCGGCAGTCCTTTCGATGAGTAGCCGCAGCAAACGCTCATGTCCGGGAGCCCAGTGACATTGAACGGAATCGTGTAGCGAGTTAGGAAATTCCCCGCGCGATCTTGCAGATTAATGTTTTTGCCATCGGCTTCGATGTAGCCGCGGTTACAATCGTCGATGCTCGGCGCCGGCGCGAAGATGGTCGGCGCAACAATTAACTGGACTGATTTAAAAGCTTCATCGAACTCTTGGCAGATCAGCCGGCGCACGCGCTGGGCATGGACGTACACCGGCGCAGGGGTCAAGAGACCGGCGATCAAGTTGTACAGCAGCCCCGGACTATAGTCTCTCGGCCGGGTGCGCAAATAATGATCGTGATCGGAGTTGGCCTCGGGCCGCGTGCTCGCCGCTTGCGCCGCGGGGATCAGATCGATGTGCGGAATCTCAATCTCCTGGGTTTTCATGCCGAGCGATTTGAGAGTTCTCAAAGCTTCGTCGAACGCTTGGCGCACTTCGCTAACCGTCGCCTGATCGAAATAATTTTTGATTAGTCCGATTTTCATGCCCTTGACCGGAGCACCGAGGGTTTTCGTATAGTTCATGATCGGCGCATCGGAGCTGATCGGATCTTTCGGATCGTAGCCCGCTGTGTCATTGAGGACGAGCGCGCAATCTCTGACGCTGCGCGTGAAAATCCCGAAATGATTTACGGTGTAGCCGCCGGTGCCGGCGACGCCGCCGTAGGAGCTGATCCTACCGAAGGTCGGCTTCAAGCCGACGGTGCCGCAGAGCGACGCCGGATTGCGCACCGAGCCGGCGCTATCGGTGCCGATGGAGCCCATGCACATACCGGCTGCCACGGCGACCGCTGAGCCGCTGCTCGACCCGCCGGGTATGCAGCTTGTGTCCCAAGGGTTGTATGGTGTGCCGTAAAACGGGTTGATGCTGTTACTGCCCTTGGCCCACTCGTGCATGTTGGTCTTGCCGAGAATGATCGTTCCCGCGGCGCGCAGCCGCTCGACCACCGTCGCGTCGTGATTGGGCACCCAGTCGGCGAGGATCTTTGAGCCGGCGGTGGTGACCACGCCTTTGGTGCAAATATTGTCTTTGATGGAAAACGGAATACCGTGGAGCGGCCCGCGATAGTTGCCCTGGCGAATCTCGCGCTCGGCTTTTTTGGCTGCGGCTAAAGCTTCATCTTCGCACATGGCGAGATAGGCGTTGAGTTTCGGATTAAGCTTCCCGATCCGATCGAGATAGTTCTTGGCGAGTTCCAGCGGTGAGACTTGTTTTTTCTTGATCAGCGGCGCGACTTCGCTGATCGTCAGCCCTGCGAGATCGAGGTCCTTCATTTTTTCTTTCCCTTCTGCGCAGGCGTTGCGATGACCCGCTTGTCGACTTTCGTGAGCGGCGTGATGTCATCGACGTCGACTTCGAAGAGTGGCCGAAACAGCAGCGCGGCCTCCTCGGCCTGCTGTGCCACGATGTCGATTTCCTTGTCGGTGAGCTTGAAACCGTATTCGTCATTCAACCTGCGCACGGCGTCCTTCATAAATTTTCTCTCTCCCGATTTTGTCTAGATGAAATTTTTCTATAAGTTGCCCGGCCATGCTGTCAACACGGATTGACGACGCGCGGATGAGCGGTGGCCTCAAAGCTAGCAGAAGCTACCGGCATACAGTGCTGTCGTGAAATCCTTCATAGAACCAGCGGTAAGGTTGTACCACGTCATATTGTTTGTCACTATTTGTCTATGGTTTGCCCGACTTACTCTCTCGTTGTGACCTTTCGTTGCCTTGCCCCAGTGGCATAGGTTTGGCTAAAACCAGCTCGGAGGCCGTCATGGCTTCAAGAGGGTGTCGGCCCTGTCTCTGTGTTCTTGATGCGCGAACACAGAGAAGAGCTCGTGAAAGTGCAACGTTGTTGACGAACATCCGGGTTGGCAACTTGAGCGGGGAATTCGCTCTATAGAATGGGAGACATTTGTTTAATCTCCTGGTATGGCTCATCACTGTAGCGTGCTTTGCCGTGGCGCTGCGCGCAACCTATCTGATTGCTTTCGAACGGGCGTTGACAGGTTCAAAGAGCAAAAAGGACCCGTTCGATTTTCCTCTCGCCGACGCAAATCCCGTCGCTCTGCCCGCCAGTGATGGAGATAAACCCGACGCAGCTGCCGAACTGGACGAAGCACGGCAGAGAAATCGCGATCTAGTGCGTGAAGTTGCGACCCTCAAAGAAGAACTGCACACGAGCCAATCGACAGCCCAATCGCTGCAAGATCGCTTAGATGCCATGGCGCGGCGCCAAGGTGAATTGAGCAACGAAGAACGCGCGCGCTCGGCCGAGTTCGAGCTCGCGCAGATCCGCAGCATTTATCAAAATGGCGCTCAGCATGGCGATTTAAGCGAGCGGCGTGAAGAAGCATTACGGCAGATCAGTGAGATTGAGGGAGAAATGGCCGGCCTTTTTTCCAATCGTCCTGCGCGGGGCGGCGATGAATGTAACGAGCCGGCGCCACAGCAGACTGACGGAGATGCTGTTGAACGTGAGGAGCTTCGCCGCCAGCTTGCCGAACGAGTCCGAGTCCATTCGGAGATCAGCGACGAAAACCTGCGTTTGCGGGGGGAAATCGGCGCGCTGGAACACCAGCTCCGTGACCAGGCCGCTGAACAACAGCAGGTGCGCAGAGCCCAACAATCTCTAAGTGAGATCGTCGCCAAACTGCAAGCGCTCACCAACACAACCGTGGAGTTGCAGCGTTCTCTAGAAGCCAACCTTGGAGAACCCACGTCGGACCGCGCCAACTCGGTGGAGAGCGGCACGATTCAAGTGGAGAGATAGGGTTCCGGCGCCGTTCGAGCCAAGCTACTTTGGCGCGGCGGCAAATTCAAAATTCAACTCAGTTTTTCCCCCGGCTGACACTTCGACCTTCTTAGTCTGGGTGCCGAGCTTTTCATGCCAAACTTCCACTGTGTAACTCCCCGGTGGGACGTCCTTGAGCGAGAATGCGCCGCTGTCATCGGTTACACCAAAATAAGGATGCTCGGCGACGAACAACCAGCCGCTCATCCAATCGTGCACGTCGCAGCGCACCGGCACGATCTCCGGTTTGTCGAGCTGCACGGTTAACGAAGTCTTGAACTTTGGCTGGGCGAGGTTGAACGGCGAATTAACTTTACTCAGTGTGCGCACGTTGTGGAGGATGCCGTCGGGGTTGAGCACTTCAACGGTGGAACCGGCAATCAGGCCAAGCACGTGCGGCTTGTACTCGCAGCCTTTTTGATCGAGCACGACCTTTTGCGGCGCGTACTTTTTGCCGGTCTTCAGGTCGGTGATGTGCACGACGGCGTTGCGCAGCTCGCCGGCTCCCGAGACCGAAAGGCTCGGATCGGTTTTGCTCGTGCCGCAGGCTTGGGTATCTTTGCCAACTTTGAGCGTGCGCGGCTTGTGCTCGCCTTTATACCGGACCTTGCCGCTCACCAGGCCGCCTTGGCCTTCGGCGGCAGGTTTACTTTCGGCGCCAGGGCTCGGAGCGGTCGCCGCCGGCTGGGCCGGCGCCTGCGGTGCCGGGGTGCTGGCTGGCTTATCGCCGCCGCAGCTCCAAATTAGACACACGCCGCTCAGAACCAAGCCGTTGAGCTTCATCTTGTTGCTCATTTCTCCTCCTCTGTTGGTGGCGCCAGCGAATCGGGTTTACAGATTCATTCTTGCGAAGACATAGCCGACCGGGAAAGTCTGGCACAACATATCATATCGTCCGCGACCGGCGATCGGTCGAGGATAATGTAACAGCAACCGAGCGGCGGTGCAGCAGTCACGCGGCGTAGTGCAAGCGCCGGCGAGTTCTTTTGATTGCCAGCGTGGTAGAGCTCTGCGCGTTTTCAGTGCTTGTGCTTTCCTTCCATTTCAGCAGCATGCGCCGCAGATAACCCGGACTCAGGCCGAGCACTGCGCAAACATGCTCAAAACTGAAGACATCGTCCCGTTGTTTGTCCCAGAACCATTGTTCCACTTCGATGAAGCGCCGCTTCCCTCGCCCCCTTTGGGCGGCGAAGTATTTCTGGAAGCATTTGACGGCGTCGTCGAGCAGCGCCAACATCAGGCGTTTCTCGGGCTGCAAGTGCACACTGCGCTTCATCGTGTCGTAGAATTCGATGACCGTTACCGGATCTGAATAAAATTTCGTAGACCAGTCTTCTTCGCGGCTGTGAAAGCTTCGGGACATTTTCTATCCTCCTCTCATGCACAGGGTTGTCGGTGCCGGTGTCGGCACGGAACACTTTGCATTCCAGAACCGAAACGTTGCCGAAGTGACAACCCCAACCCGGATTATTCATGGCTGCGGCGCGATCGAAGTGAAACTCTTCCGGAGCGAAGGCAACAGATATCCGCTTCGACGCCGCCTTGCAGGGGCGACCGGCGGTCGCCCTGCTCTGCGAATCGCAGTGGAAAGGTCGAAGAGATGCCCAGCATCGGCGCATTAAACCGAACGATTTGCGCTGATGCCTTCGCTCCTCCAGAGTTCCACTTCGATCGACACAGTGTGATGGGTTTACCCGCTCGCATGAATAATTCGGGCTAAGGATGTCTAAGGCAAACTTGGTTTGTCTCCGCCAATAAATTCGTCACACAACGCTTGTGCCGGACCGCGTGTTGGGCGGTGGCCGGCGCGAAGATCGTTGAAGGTACTTTTTCGATTGCTCTTAGAGAGTGATGCGGAGCGGCGGAGATCGTTGGAAGCGGTTGGATAATACCGGCCAAGTCGAAAGGTTTTGTTTGAGATCAAAACGCAGCGAAGCGGCGCTGAGAGTGACACCGGAAATGCCGGCGATCTTGCTCAGGCCAAACCAGGGCCGCACGGTGTCGCACTGGCGGGAGCGTGCAAGGCAGTGCGCATGGGGTTTGCCGATGGAGGCATCGAACTTGACCATCCGTCCGTCGTAATAAAATGCCGGCATCACCGCAGCCCAAGAGATCTGAGCGATGAGGGCGAGCGCGATGGCAACTAGCACGTTCTTGTTAGGGCGAAAACGCATCGTCAAGATTCTTTCAAAATATTTTTCCAAGTCAATCGTTGCGCACCAGTCCGAGCGAAAAAATGTCACGCTAAGGGAGCAACTCCGAGGGAAAAATATGATTGCCGGATCGTTATGCCCGACTTTTCGTCAAGGGAGTCTGAGATGGACGAAGCCGAGTGCCGAGCGAAAAAAAAGAGCGGCCGGAGCCGCCCCTAAGGGGTCATTCGTGCGGTAATCCCGGAGAGGTTACGGCTTCATCGCCTCGGGAAAATATTTCGATGGTGCCCAGACGTTAACCGCGAAGTTGCGGCAACCCAAGATGCGCAGTTCGCGCATGATGCGGATGTAGTCCTGGGAATCGATGAAGTCGCGCCAGTGCTCCATATTTTCAAAGTCGATGGTGATCGCGACATGGGGCGAGACTTCGAGCGGGTTGCGATAGTTGCGAATCTCGATGACGCCTTTGTGGGCAAGCGTCGCCGGCAGCCAATCGTTGCGCGCCTTGTTAGCGTAAACTTGCAGGTTGGCTTTTTGGTCCGGCAAGTCCCACTGGATGACGAAGTGCACCATGACGAAAATGCCTCCTACTGGGTGGCGCGCACAAGGCCGCCGTCAATCGCGATGGTCGTGCCAGTGATGTAGCTCGCGCGGTCGGAACCCAAGAAGACGATCAAATCCCCGGCTTCATCTGCGGTGCCGTAGCGACCAAGCGGCACTTCGGCGGCCATTTCTTTGTCGATCTCTGCCACTGGCCGGCCGAGTCTTTCGGCGCGCGCTTTGTTTAGCTTCTTGGCCCGATCGGTGTCGATGCGGCCCGGGCAAACGTTGTTAAAAAGTATGTTGTCACGCGCCAGTTCGCGTGAAAGCGTTTTCGCCCAGCCAATGACTGCGCTGCGCACGGCATTCGATAGCACCAAACCGGCGATCGGCTCTTTGACCGAATAGGAGGTGATGTTGACGACCTTGCCGCCGCCGACTTTCTTCATGTGCGGCACCGCCTCGCGGGTCATGCGCATGGTGCTCATGAAGCTCAAATTAAACGCGTTCTGCCAGTCTTCGTCGGTGAACTTCATGAATTCACCGGGAGGCGGACCGCCGGCGTTGTTGACGATGACGTCGATGCGGCCGAAGTGTTTGGCGCTGTCGTCGACGAATTTCTTGATATCATCCGCCTTCGACATGTCCGCGGCGATGGCGAGCACGTCGCCGCCGGTGGCTTTGCGAATCTCGTCCGCGGTGGCTTTCAGCGCCGCTTCGCCGCGCGCGCAGATGGCCACTTTGGCCCCTTCCCGGGCAAAACCCATCGCTGCTGCCTTGCCCATGCCTTGGCTCGCACCTGCGACCAAGGCCACTTTACCCTTAAATCCAAGATCCATTGGCTAATCCTTCCCGAGCGTTGATGTGATTGACGTGACTGTGCCAGATACTAGCAAACCGATTTTCCCGGCGCTACTTCTGCTGCCAATAAATGTTGTCGCGAAACTTCGGTTCGAGCCGTTTCAAGTAAAGACAGAGCATGCCATGCACGCCGAGCTGGCGCAGCCGGCGCGGATCGCCGGAGCGCAGCGCATCTTTTTCTTCGCTGGAAAGCTCGTAGTTGCCCATCACCGATGCAAAATCGGTCAATGCCCTTTGGTATACCGTCTCGTTCATCTTCAAATCAAACATTAAACGGCTGAGTTCGTAGCAGCTCATGGGTCTTTCTCCATCGAAGCGTATATGCTTAAACCTGGCTCCAGCTGACAAAACCCCAGCCGGTGGCGACGAAATCGGGCATGTAGCCCGTGTAGCTCGCCTTGGCTTTACCGACGGCACCGAGTACCACCATCCAATTGAGAAACTCCGTGTCGCCCGCTTGCAGTAGGTCTTGCACCGAATAATCGCAGAGCGTTTGTCCCTTGCCCTCGCGCATCACTTGTAAAAGCTGGTGATCGAATTTTTCGTCGATCTCACCGATGCGCGGCGAGCCGGGGAAGTGCGACAGACCGCCGGTGGCGAGGATGGCGATGCGCTCTTTGGAGCTGTCCGCCACGGCGCGGATCAACTCGCCCACTTGATAGCAGCGGCGCGGTGACGGCGCCGGATCCACCCAAGTATTGACGTAGATCGGCAAGATCGGCATCTGCGCTTCCTTGGCGAGAAAATAGAGCGGCACGGTCTGGGTGTGCTGCAGCTCGACGTATTCGCCGTAGGAGAAATCGATGCCTTTGTCATAGCCGGCACGGACAATCGCTTTGCCCAATTCTCTATGGTTCTTGTAGTGAAACTTGTGGCGCGTGAACTGTCCTTTGACTTCGTCGCCGATGGTGACGAAGAAGCTCGGAATGTTGTTCCAAAAAAAGTTGACGAACTGATCGTTGGCGACAACGATCAGGACATCGGGTATGGCTTGGTCCAAATCTTTCTTGAGGGCCGCGAAGGCGGCTTCCGCGTCGCGGCGCAATTGCAGCTGCTGTTCGAAGGTGGGCCGTTTGGCGTCTCCCTGCGGCGCCATGCTGTAATGCAAATCCATGAAGTCTTCCCATTCGCGCCCCGGTTCTAAGAGAATATTGGGCGCGTGGCTAGCGGCGAGGGCGGATACAAGTGGCATAGGGACTCCTGGTCTTATTGGCGCGGCTGGGTCCATTTAATGGAGCGCTGAACAAAAAAGCAACGAGATTCGCGGCTCGATTCCTGCCGGCTTTCAGAGAATGCGATAGCCGCGCATCGACCAAAAAACTAGAGCAACGATCACGGCGACGGAGATGATCGGGTGATCGATAACCCAGTTTACCGAAGGTTCGAGCAGATGATCCAACGTGAAATCGACCAGCTTTGAAAGTCTATCCATCGTTTTCTCCAGCGCTGAGCCTAAGCAGTAACACCTCTAGCCCGGATTATTCATCGCTGCAACGCGATCGAAGTGAAACTCTTCCGGAGCGAAGGCAACAGATATCCGCTTCGATGCCGGCCTGTAGGGGCGGCCGGCGGTCGCCCTGCTCTGCGAATGGCAGTGAAAAGGTCGAAGAGATGCCAAGCATCGGCGAATCAAACCGAACGATCTGCGCTGATGCCTTCGCTCCTCCAGAGTTCCACTTCGATTGACACAGTGTCATGGGTTTTCCTCGTCGCATGAAGAATTCGGGCTAGGTCATGGGTGCCACCGATTTTCGGTGGCGGCTTGACTACTTTACACGTCCGAACACGCTCCTAGCAATCTTTGGTAACCCGACCCTACCTGCGAGCAATTATCTGTACAAAACTGCTCAACGAAGGACAACAATTGTTTGAAAAAGGTGCTTTGGGCGCTCGCAATGGACCTGGCTGGAAGCAGTTCAGCCTCTATAAATAGCTGAAATAAAGGGGAAAAAATGCGCCATGAGGTTGGTGGCATTGGCCTTGCTCATAGGCCGGACAACAAATTGTTCGAGCCGTTGTCAATAGGTGTGTAAAAAGATACTAGGCGGCGACCCTCATCTCTTTGCCATTGTCATACTTCGTCCCGCGCGCTACTTTTCCGACAAGCTGTGGTGCGTTCAGTTTGCGGAAGCTCTT
>VGTH01000054.1 GCA_016874755.1 Deltaproteobacteria bacterium
AAATATAAAACACTAACCAGATACAAGTCAAGAAAAAACTCGCCCAATGGGCGAATCCCAATACCCCAAAACTTCCTGAAAACCCTACAGTTTCTGAAACCCGCGTGGGCTTAGAGCGGAGTTATGGAAATGTCAATTCGGTATGCGCTTGCGCGCGGCGGGGCAGGAATGATTCGACGGCACAACTTGGCGTTAGGTGCCAGGACGCCGTGGCCAGCATATTTCACGGTCAGGGCAAGTTTTACTGACGACACTACGACCGGTCAGGCGAACTGATCTAAAATGGTTTGAACAAGCACTCGTCAAGGTTGAGGGTAAGGGGCAGGGGGCGCGGGCCCGGACCCCTCACCGAGCTCACTTCGGTGTGCGCAGGAAGTAGGTTTGGCCGGTGATGTATTTCGCTGCGTCTGACAGCAGGTAGCGCACCAGCCCAACGATCTCGAACTTGTGCGTCAAGCCGTCCATGAGCGGCGGAATCTCTTCGCGCTTCCTAAAAGCTTCATCGGTCAAACCGATGCGCGACATCGGCGTGTCGGTGGCACCGGGACAAACACAGTTGACCGTGACGTTGTCGGGCGCCAATTCCACCGCCAATGATTTTGTAAAAGCGATGACGCCGGCTTTCGACGCCGCATAATGCGCCGAGCGCGGCTGACCCGCTACGCCGCGGCCGGAGGCGATGCTCAAGATGCGTCCGTCTTTGCGCGGGATCATGTGGCGCGCCGCCGCCTGCGCGCAGAGAAACACGCCTTTCAGGTTGATCCGCATCAAGCGGTCCCACATCTCTTCGGGCATTTCGATGATCGGCACGCGGTCCATGACGCCAGCGCCGCAGAAGACGTAATCGATCTGGCCGAATTTGGCAATGCCGGCGTCCATCATCGCAGCGACGCTCTTAGGATCGCCCACGTCGACTCTCGCCGCGATGGCGTTGCCCTTGGCAGCGCGAATTTCCGCCGCGACTTTCTCCGCGCCGTCGATGGCGAAGTCGGCAACGACGACGTTGAGTCCATCAGCCGCCAACCCTTTGCTGATTTCCGAGCAGATGCCGCCGGCGCCGCCGGTGACAAGAATCGTTTTAGCCATAACGCTGACTCCTCAATTTGATTGTGGCCGGACCCTATCACTAGTGATTGTCCAGGGTCAATGTGGCGTGGTGGTGGTATTTTTCATAGGTTTTGGCGCCGTCTGCCGAAGCGATAGCCGTTGAATAAATAGTAAACGCCGCGCCATCATCTGCAAGATAAGATTCGTCAAGACGGGCGAACTTTCGTTTCAAGTCGACCTGTCGATCCTGAGTTCCCGGGGATTCCCAGAGGTGTATCGCCAGTCGGAAACTTTTCAGTATCGAGAGCCGCGTGCGCGCTCCGAGACTTTGGCGCTTGACGATGGCGGTTCTCGTCCTTGTCCCTAAACGCGGCAAAGAGAGGGTGCCGGTGGATGCTACGACGCTTTGGAAAAAGCCGTGCGTGCGCTGCAGCAAGATCAGCATTACTGATAGCGTCGAACCACTATTTTCGGAACAGCTTGCCGTACTTCTCGCCCAGCTGCTTGTAGTCTTTTTCGCTGCGCTGCGCCGACTCGATCACCTTGATCTTGTCGGCGTCTTTGAGCGGCGGGTAAACGCCGCGCAGATTGACGAACTCGCAGTCCTTGGCGAGGATCTCCATACTGTCGCGGCTATACCAGTGATCGATCCAGAGTTTGGCAGCGTTGGGGTTTTGCGCCTTGGCGCCGACGGCAACGTAGTTGCTTTCCGCCAAATAAGCCGGCAGTCGAACGTAATCTAAAGGCACACCTTTCTTGGCCAAATCGCAGACGTATTTGACGTAGTTGATGCCGAGCGGTTTCTCGCCGCTGCTGATGGTTTCAACCCCCGGCGTAAAAGAGTTGTGGAGCATCGGCCGGCTCGCGGCTAATCGCTGGATATATTCGTCCTCTCTCCCCTGAGCGCCCAGCACCGACTCGAGGCTCGACAACCATTTCACCATCGAGGTGTGCACCGTCGGGTCGGACATAACGGTCTTACCGTCCCATTTGGGATCGACATAGTCCCAGTAAGACTTCGGCGCGTCGGCCGGCTTGATGTAGCGCGTGTTATAGATAAAGCCGATGATCGAGTTGCGGTAGTTGGGACTATAGAATTCGTGATGAAAGGCTTTGTCGAAATTAGCCGCCGCTGGAGTCTGATATTTTAGAAACATTCCCTCGCGGCGCATGATTTCCATGGCGTCGACGCCGGTGAAAAATACATCCCAGGTCACCCGACCGGTGCGAAACTCGGCCATCGCCCGGTCCATCACCGCCGTCGTCGAGGCGCGCCAGTAGATCGGCTTGACACCCGGATACTTCTTTTCGAAGCTGTTCAACATATCCCGCATGACGTCGTCTTGAATGGATCCAAAGATCGTGACTTTGCCCTCGCGTTTCGCCGCCTCGAGAATTTCTTTGTTCTCTTGGGCGAAGGCAACGCCGGTCCGCGTATCGGCGCACAGGAGCAGAAGAAAAACCCCAAGGCTCCGTCGCTTCCAAAGGCTTTTCATGGTTCCTCCTCGAACGATTTTAGACATGGGAGTCAAGCCGTATGCGCCAAAGTCAAAACGAAACCGTCTTTAGCACTGCCATCGAAAAGCGTGCGCCACAAATCGCCCAAGCCCGCACCGCAAGAGGCGCAAAGCGGGCGATTTCATATTGTTGAAGTGCCTATTCGACTCACTGCCAAAGCTTTTTGAAAAACCCTTCGTTCTCCAACTCTTCGACATAGCGATTCTCGTAGAATGCCTTGAGCCGCGTTTTTTGCGCCAGGTTGGGATCGACGAGGCGCGACGACGCGA
Organism: Deltaproteobacteria bacterium; assembly: GCA_016874755.1. Taxonomy (NCBI): domain Bacteria; kingdom Pseudomonadati; phylum Myxococcota; class Myxococcia; species Deltaproteobacteria bacterium. Next base: position 2,835 of record VGTH01000054.1, read on the forward strand.
GCTGATCGATCATCATCTGCAGCGCGTCGGGCGGTGTTTTGAAATCTTTGAAAAAACTTTCCATGGCCCAACGGTAACTCTCGTCGAGTGATTTCGCATCGGTGACCTTGGTGTATTTGCTTAGAGTCTTGATCGCGAACTCTTTGTCGTCGTGCAGGCGTCGCAGACCTTCGGCGATGGACTTGATGAACCGTTTGACGACATCCGAGTTCCTCTCGGCCCAGGTGCGCTTGGCCATCAGGCCGTTCTCGGGAAAGCGTAGGTTCATTTCTTTTAGTTGCTGCGCTCCAACGATTTCACGATAGCCTTTTTCGCGCAGGATAATGTTGTTGGGCGGATTGACCATGGCGCCATCGACATTGCCGGTCATCATGGCGGCCATGGATTCGGGAATGCCCCCGGTTTGAATGATCGTCACATCGCCCACCCTCGCGCGCCGCAAAATCGAATCGGCTGTCAGGTGAGATACCGCGCCGATGCGGCTCACACCGACCTTTTTGCCGCGCAGTTGTTGCAGGCTGGTGATCGAAGGTTGGACGTACATCGGCGTAGTAAAAGTGTGCACGATGCATGCGACTGCGATAACATCTCCGCTTTGCAAGACGTTGGTGACGACCGTGGGTCCTAAGCCGCCCGCCAGTTGATTCTCGCCCGCGAGAAGCGATTGCACCATGATCGGCGATGCGCCTTCGAAATACATCTCGACGTCGAGTCGGTTCTTTTCAAAGTACCCAGCGTCTTTCGCGACGAACCAAAGAAAGCCGCTAGCGGAGAGCGGCGCATAGGTGAAGCGGACTTTATCGAGTTTTTCAGCGGCGTTTGACACTGGCGCAATGTGCAGAACCCCTAGGACAATAGAAAGGCCAATGAGCCTATTGGCACGAACTTTCATAGCGACTCCCATCTCCAATGAAGTTGCGTACACCTAGTCCAAACCTGACGGTCTGTCAACTCATTACAGCATCCAGTAGCAGCTGTGTTTTTGTCAAGCGGTTTGAAGTGCAAAAGTTTCAGACCAACGAGTTTTGTTGTTGATCATGGCGTTAAGAAGGGTGACGAGTTTATGCATGCAACCGACGTGAGCGACTCTGGAAGGTTGCCTTTAGCTTTGAGGAATTTGTAGAAGTCTCAACACTCTCCCAACTGCGGCGCTAGCTTGAAGATCATGTTCTGAGACCTCGTCGAAGGGCCGCCATCGAAGATCCGCCGGTGATCGTCAAAATCCTCGCTCGGGCGGCTGCGTCGCCCAAGCCAGCCAAAGAAAAAACGCGTTTTCATCAACAGAAGGGTAATTGACACCCCCGCCAGTTGAGCGATATAGCTCCGATCAGAAAAAAGTTGGTTTAAATGTTCCTATACAGCACGGCTACAGCCAGGTGGAGGGTGCGCGACACGTAAATTCACTACTCCACGCTAAGCGGGATCATGAACAGAGTACAGCAAGCGGCCAACTGAGCACCGCCAACGCGCCGGCGAAAGCCCTAGTGATCGCGTTCCCCAATCGTTAGATTTGGCAACAGATTCCCGTGAAACGGCGGACGCAACAGAACAAGATCTCTGAAAGGCGTGGCGTTTTGACAAGCGATTAGAGCGGCTATATCACCGGGCAGAGCCTTTAGGTTGACGGCGGGATGATCTTCAACTGAGTTATGGGCGCAATCGATTGCGACAGGAAGGCTTAATTTTTATCGGAGGAGAGAGTTATGGCTGAGGCATATCGACTTTACGCCGGCACGCAAGCCGGGATGATTCTTTTTCGCGGCGTTGGCGATATCTGGACGTCAATGGGTGGTTCGAGAGAATTCGAGCCCTACTTCAAAGACAAAGTGGTGGATTCCGTCTACGGTTGTCGGCACAGCCCTGAAACTGTTTTCGCCGGGGTCACCTTCGACGGTCTTTATCGCACCAAGGACGCCGGACGGCACTGGCAGCGGGTTCTCGAAGGCGATATCCGCTGGGTCACCGTCGATCCGACGGATGAGCGGGTGATCTATGCCGGCACCGAGCCGGTTCATCTTTACCGTAGCGAAGACGGCGGCGATACTTGGGAGGAGATCAAATCCCTCGTGGAAATGCCGGCTGATGTCAAATACAAATGGTATTTCCCACACCCGCCGCATCAGGGTCATATCCGGCATATCAATATTGATCCAGAAAATCCCAAGGTTATCTATCTTGCCATCGAGCATGGCGGCGTCGTGCGCAGTTTCGACCGCGGCCAGACTTGGGAAGATGTCAGCGACGGGTTCGAATATCCAGATATCCACATGGTGGTCCGTTCGCCGGGCAGCACGACGAGATATTTCGCTGCCACCTCGCGCGGCTTTTTCATCGCCGACCCGCCGGAAAAAGGCTGGAAGCGCGCCGAAAAGGGAATGGAGAGCGACTACTTTCATGACGTGATCCATCTGCCAGGTGAACCGGCGGCGATGTTTGTCGCCGCTGGACATGGCTCGCCCCAGTACTGGGATCAACCAGGCGGTGTCCAAGGACGCATTTACCGCAGCGAGGATGCCGGTCAAAGCTGGCGCCAAGTCGGCGCCGGATTGCCGGCAAAGCATGCCGCGATGTGCTGGCAGTTGGCTTATAACCCGTTTCATAAAGATTCCATTTTCGCTGCCTTCGGCGACGTTGCCCGCGGTCATACAGCCGGCCCTCCCGGCCAGGGGGCGATTTATGTAACCTATGATCGCGGCGACACCTGGGAAGAAGTTGCGCTTCAGAAGCGCGGCACAAAGTGGCTGCAACCGCCGGCGATTCGCGTACTCTGGGCTGCTGCGGATCAATAGCAGAGCGCAATGGTTACTTGGAAGGTTGGAGTTCTGGAGTATTGGGTGTTTAGAACCATCATCGCATTTGGCCGAATGTTTGAGCCTCGGACGCATGGTTGGTGTGACTATCGCACGGAAACTACCGCTCAATGAGGCGGGCGTTGGATTGGTCCTAGAGGGGCGAATTTGAGAGGAGCCAGTATGTTGAGATACAGGATGCACCTTTGCACGATGTTGGTAGCCATTGTCATGTTGATTGTTTCCGCGGGTGCGTTGTCCGCCCAAACAGATCCTGTCGCGGATTTCTATCGTGACAAGCAGATCCGTTTCATTACGGCGTACTCCGCGGGTGGGCTGTTCGATACGGCAACCCGCATTTTCGCCCGGCACATTGGCAAGTTCATTCCGGGCAAGCCCAATATCTGGGTCGATAACATGACCGGCGCAGGCGGACTGATCGCGACCAATTACCTCGCCAACGCCGCGCCGCGCGACGGCTCGGTGATCTTAAACCTGGACGGCGCATTACTCCGATTGCAAGCTCTCGGTAATCCGTCGGCGAAATTCGATGCCCGCCTATTTAACTGGCTGCCATCGCCCGGCCCCGATATTCAAGTTTGCTGGGTCGCTCGGCAGAGTGCCTGGACCAGCATTGCCGAAGCCATTGGCTCGACAAAAGAACTCAAGCTAGGTGGCCTTGCCCCGGGGACGTTTCCTTCCGATAACGCTCGTATTCTGCAAGCTGCAGTGGGAGTTAACATCAAGCTGGTCGATGGTTTCAAAGGCGTGACGGAAGTCCGCCTTGCGACGGACAGCGGTGAAGTGGACGGATCTTGTTCATCCTACGAGGGAGTTCAACGATCATTTCAGAAGGAATTAAAGAGCGGTGATATCCGAGTCATCGCGCAAATTGGTGAAAGGCCTTGGCCTGGACTCGAACGCGTGCCCAACGCGATAGACCTGGCAAAGACAGAGCGGGGAAAGTGGCTGCTGCGCGTGGCTGTGATTGGTGCCAACGACATAAATCGACTATTTACGTTACCGCCTGGGGTTCCGGCGGCGCGGGTGGCGGCCGTCAGGAAAGCATTCGATCAAACCTTTACTGATGCGGATTTTCAAGCGGAGGTCGAAAAGGCGCGCGTCGTGATCCGGCCCATTTCAGTCGAGCGTATCAAAGAAATCGCCCTGCTCTGGTTGGATATGGCGGATGCCGAGAAGAAAGAGATGCAGAAAATTCTCAAGATAAATTAGCTTCGCAGAACGGCCTGTCTCGGGTGCTCATGGCATATCCGCTCCGCCGTTGACGAGCAGAGTTTGGCCGGTGATATAGCGCGCATCGTCCGCGAGCAAAAACGCGACTACGCCGGCGACATCGCTGGGCTGGCCGACTCGGCCGAGGGGCAATAGCTTGCCTCGCTCAAGTAATTCTTCGCGCGAGCGAGCCTGTAATGCCTGGGCGGTTTCCGTCGCTCCGGGAGCGATGGAGTTCACTCTGATGCCCTTGGGGCCAAGTGCCAACGCCAAGGACTTTGCTAGGCCGCGCAGACCGTGTTTGCTTGCCGAATAATGAATGCCAAGGGCATCGCCCCTATAAGACAAACCCGACACCGTAAAGATCACGACACCGTCCCCTTGCGCTATCAGTAACGGCGCCAATTGGCGAGTGACGAAAAACGGCCCGGTCAAATTGGTGGCGATAACGCTCTCCCAGTCGTCAAGGGTGAGGTCCAGAAACGAATGGCGCGGAAAGATTCCAGCGTTATTAACGATGCCGTAAAGTGGCACACTCAAGTCGTGGGCGGCGCCGGCTAGCTTTAGGACATCATCCGATCGGCTCACGTCGCAGCGTACGAACTGCACGGCGAAACCTGCTTTGCTCAATTCCCCCTGAAGCTGGCCGCCCTGGGCACTGTCAATATCGCCGAACAAGACTTGATAGCCGTCTTGCGCCAACCGGCGCACGATTGCCGCGCCGATACCGTTGGCGCCGCCGGTCACAACCACGGCGCGTGACTTAGGAGAAACTGTTTGCGAATTCATCACCGGAGTTTGGGATTCCAAGCATCATGACGATCGACCGACGGGAGATGATCCACTTCGGTGCTGCCAGGACGGGGGTTATTGCCAAGCGATATTGAGCTGTCTAAGCCGCCGCCGATACTCGATGGCCGGTGTATCGGGTCCCTTGAGATGGAGCTCTTCGCTCAAATCCGTCGGTAACTCTTCCGGCCGTTGCGCTTCGACGATGACTTTGTCCTGCGCGAAAATGGTCTGGTGCTTCTGGTTCAGTAGATCGTCGGGTTGGTGGTCGCGATAATTGCGCCCGGCAAAGCGAAAAAATCTCGTTTCCTTGGAAGACATCGGCGTGCAAAGGTAAATATTGGTGTGCCGCTCGACGCTTCCTGGCTGCCATCTTTGAATGAGCAGCATGAAGGGGAGAATGACGACGTAGCGTTGTTTCGCGGTTAGATCAGGATTGAGCCGGTTTACCGGGGTGTCGATTTCATATTGGAAACCGCCGTCGATGGTTTCCAGCTTCACTTCCGGACATAGTGGGTTGGCACGGTCGCCGAGTATGCCCGGATGAACCCAAGCGAAGTGTGAATAATCGGCCAGGTTTTCGATCATTCGTGCGGCGTTCGCATTCCAGCGGCCTTCGGAAAAATACGGTTGCCAATTAAACGACGGGTCGTAATACTCGGGCGGAAATTCTGGAACCTCGAAGCGCGGTTCGCCAATGCAGACCCAAACCAGCCCATATTTTTCTACCGCTTTGAAAACCCGCGCTTTGGCTTTTGCAGGTATCGATTGTCCGGTCGGGAGAGAAGGTATCAAGCTGCACGCGCCATCGACGCGATACTGCCAACCATGATAGGCGCACACGAGCTGGCCGTCGGCGATCCAGCCGAGCGAAAGGGGCGTGCCACGGTGAATGCAAAGGTCGTAAAAAGCGGTGATTTGGCCGTTTGCTCGCCACAGCACCAAGGGTTGATCCAGGAGGGTAAACTTGAAAGGCTTGTCGGCGATTTCGCTAGACTTTGCTACGGGATACCAATAGTCGTGCAGCACAGCCGTGCTCGGCGACGCCTTGACCGTATTGATTGTTGTCTCGGTTAGATTCATTTAAGTAAATCCTCGCAACAATTCCCAAAGAACTTCCGCTCTGCTTGGCTGCCAACTGCCGTGACGCTAACACCTGGCCGGCGCGGCTGTCAACAAACCCCATTGCGCTTGTCTATTGCGTATAACGCGGATAAAACACATGGCGGACAATTTCACGTGTCTCGTTCTCTGATTGACTCCTTGTCCGAGAAAGTTTTATAGCTGCGGTGGATGGCAAGCCGCCGGTTCGAAGCAAAAAGATAGGAGAGAACTTACGGTCAAGTCTCTTATGACTTTATTCCTTCAAACAGTCATTATTCTGTTAGATATTTGACTTTCCCCAGCCTGATAAGGAGGTTTGAAATGCCTGTCGTGGACGTGGATACGCACATAGATGAACCTGAGGAAGCATGGGCGACTATGGATGGTCCTGCTGCTCGTTTTCGTCCGATTACGGTGACACCGCCAGCGGGCACCGAAGCACCCGGATTCAGCTCTGCGGCCAGCCGTTGGTGGCTGGTTGACGGACGGCTACGGCAAAGAATGATTCGCGATGACAAATCGACGGGTACTACTCTGGAGTCACGCGAACTGCTTGACGTTCGCGTTCGTCTTGAACACATGGATCGTTCGGGAGTTGATATCCACGTGATTTACCCGACGTTTTTCTTACAATACATCACAGGCAATCCCGAAGTAGAAGTAGCGCTGGCTAAAAGCTATTGCCAATATTTGGCTCGCAAGTGCTCCGAATCAAAAGGTCGTCTGCGGTGGGTCGCAGTTTTGCCTTTTTTGGATATGGATGCGTCTGTCGAACTCCTACGTTGGGCGAAAGATAACGGCGCATGTGGCGTGTTCAAGAAGGGGATAGAGCACCGAAAGCGAGCAAGCGACCCGTACTTCTTCCCTATATACGAAGAAGCCAGCGCTCTCGGCTTACCCATTTGCGTACATACCGGTTTTGGGAATCCACCCGATGGGCCGGTCATTGGTCATGGTGATGGTCTGACTGGGCTGCCCGTCATGGATGCGTTTCATGCCCTAGTTTTATACAACATCCCGCAAAAGTTTCCGAACTTACGTTTTGGCTTTCTGGAGTCTGGTTCCACCTGGCTGCCTTATGTGATTGACCGACTGAAGGCCGAGAAAGAAAGGCGTCATTGGATACGACAATTCGACCTTGGGTCTGAGTTATTTAGGTCTAATCGTTTTTTCGTCGCGATCGACCCTATAGAAGATATCTCTCATGTTCTTGCTCTTGGGGCTGAGGATAATTTGATGATTGGTAGTGACTACACCCACTTTGATACTTCCGCCCAACCAGATGCATTACAACAAGTGCACCAATGGGTTGAGCAAGGTAGAATTAGCGAGACGGTTGCTCGCAAGATATTGGCAGACAACCCTTCGGCTTTCTACGGTTTTTAAGCTTTCCCGATTGAGACTTACCGATTGGGTTTGTCGAAGTCTGGATAGGATTTTTAAACCACCTTTTCTATGGCCGGAGCTATAGGGGAGAGCCGGCAGAATTGTCAATCGCTTTTCTGGTTGACGAAGAAATCACTAGCATAGCGGTCGGCTCGGCCGGAAAGCGGCCAGGAGAGGCGCGAAAGGTTGCTCTACGCGACGCTCGGTCGAGGTCCGGGCAAGCGATACCGTGGGCTTCGTTGTTGCAGCACGAGCGGGCCGGTGCGATTACGTTTGAGCCGTTCGTTGACGATGGCCGGCCGCTTGATGTAGCGGCACAGCTGCTGTAGATGCGCGCTCGGCGTCTCCTGCTTTAGTGTTGTCTTGCATAAACTGTTGCGAACCATATAAGCTCGCCCGTGAGCTTGATAATCGAATAGCCCCACGAGGAGAGCACTTCATGGCGACAAAGTTCCGCGGCATCTACATTCCTTTGATCACAGTATTTCATGACGATGGTGAAGTTGATTACAAAGCGACCGAGGAAGTTATCGAGTTCATGATCAACGCCGGTGTGCATGGCTTTTTTGTTTTGGGGTCGACGGGCATGGGCCCAGTCATGACGACCCAGCAACGGATCGAAACGGCGGAATTCGTCGTCAAGCGGATTAACCGGCGCCGGCCGGTCATTCTTCATGTCGGAGCTGCCGACTATCAAACCACAATGCAGCTCGCCCAACATGGCGATAAGCTCGGGGTCGATGCCATCGGCATCGTTCCGCCATACTATTTCAGCGACCATACTCCGTGGGAAATCTTCGAACACTACAAGGGCGTTGCCAAGGCGATCAGTAGCCCGATTTTTCTCTATGACAACGAAAAGTACTCTGGGTTTAAATTTACACCGGAGCTGGCAAAAAAACTCAAGGATGAAGTACCCAGTCTGTGCGGCATGAAAGCGAGCTATTATCCCCAGGCATTGCTGCTGGCGTATCTCGGCGCAATGCCCAAGGACTTTTCCGTGTTCTCCGGCAACACGATCGATTTGTTTCCCGCCGCGCCCCAGGGTTTATGCGGCGCGATTCCGCCGCCGACCGCTCATATTCCGGAGGTGATTGTCGCGCTTTGGAACGCTCTAGAAGCTAAGAAATATGACGAAGCGGCGGCGCTGCAAAAAAAGGCCGACGACTATGGTCGAACCGTGGTGCGACTGGGAATGCGTTTCGGTAGAACCGTGCATCGGGATGCATTTCGACTGCGAGGGCTCAATGTCAAACGCTACCCGCGCTGGCCGGCGGAAGAATTGAGCGCCGAAGCAACCGCAACGCTGACAGCGGCGTTGACGGCAACCGGCGTCACGAGCCGCTGAGTAGCAATCGATCTTACCGGCATCGCCGCAACCGCGATGCCGCTGCGCCGATCCGGTTCTTTATTTGTCCGCCGATCGGGAGGCTCCCGCGGGGTTTTCCGCTTGCGGAGTCGGCTGCTGGGGTGGCGCCAGGTCCCAACCTTTGGATGACACATCGAATATGACTCGGTTGGGCCCGCGGTACTTGAGCTCGAAATAGAAATTGTGACCCGACCCCGCCGCCTCACCTAGACGTTCCGCATCCGTGTCTTCTAGAACATGGGCGGCTGCGTCGATATCCTCTACGTGAAAACCCAGGTGATGCAGGCCTTCGTAGGAAACTCCGCCTTCCATATCTGCCGCCTCGTCGGTGGGAAAGTTCAGGAAAGCGAAGTTAATATGCCCGTCCGTAAGAAACACACCGCCGCCGCGGGGTGAAGTGGGCACACGCTTGATAAACTGAAGCCCGAAGACTTTCTGATAGAAAGCCGCGGTTTTCTCGGGGTCCTTGGTCGCGATGGCAATGTGACGAAGCCGCGCCATACTACCTCCTATAAGGTCAAATCGTTTACGATGTAAAGTAATTCTCGTCGCGAATCGCGTGGGTCAATCCGCCAAGAAAAACGCGCCAGTAATCGAAGGATTCTTTGGATGCATCGACAATCCCCAACCAGTCTTCTTCCGACTTGGCGTATTTTTCCAAAAGTCCCATGGTTTCACTCTTATGATCTGAATCAGCTTCGCGATGGACGCGGAAATTAGGAATCTGGTCAGGAGACAAACCCAAGTCTTCAATCCAACGCTTCTCTGCACGCGTCTGATGCGCCCCGCCGGGAATGATCTTGTCCATGTTGACGCGTTCCAGAACGGAAACCCCTCCGAGGGCCTGGACCCAAGGACGATAGATGGCTAGGTACGTCCACCCGGCCAATGCGGCGCGCGTAGTGGGCAGCGGTTCTGCGTTGATAACTTCTTCGGCCGTTAATCCGACCGCCTTGCCGTGGACCACCCAAAGACTGTAATGATCAGAATCGCAGCGTGGATCTCGGATAATCTCTTCGGCTTCATGCATCAGTAGCGCCCGGCGGGCATCGAGATATGGTGACCGGGCAATTAAGTAGGTCCATGCGGGTCTGCGATTTTTGACGAACAGTCCAAACTGTTGAGCGATAATCTGGGCACGCCTCCGGGTAAGCTGCGTCTCAAGAAATCCGTGGACTTCGCTGGTGCGAAAAAGTTCACGGGTCATCTCGTTCAGAACTTCGTCATATTTGGTTGCTAAACTCATACTACCTTTCCTGTATCAGCGGTAAAGCGACGCAATGAATCCATCTCGTTCCATTTCGTCGACAAAGCGCATGTCAATGACTTGCTCGAACGACAATTTTCCAGCCTGAGGGTTAAGGGTTCTTATGCCGTCGGACAATAGAGTGAATGCCCTGTTGGAGATCCGCTGCGACCGCGGAAGTTTTTCCGCGAAAAAATCATAAGTCGCTTTGACCACTTCAGCATCCTCAATGCGCAGATACTTGCGCAGGATCGCTTGGGTCTCCTTCGGGTTGCGCTTGAAAAACGCTATCGCTTCGGTCCAAGCCTGCACGAAGCGTTTGACCTCACCGAAGTTGCTTTGGATTCGCGCACGCGTCGTAATCACAGAACTGTTGGGGTAATCGCCAAATTCGCGCACGTCCAATAATACTGAGAGACCATCCTTTTCCGCTCTAAACAAACTTGGCGGTGAAAGTACCGTGGCAGTCATCCCGCCCGGGATACTCAGCGACTGAACGCGCTGCGCCGTGTTTCCGGCAACGATGACCGTCATGTCTCGCTCCGCGAGTCCGAGTTTTTCGAGCGCGAGACGAACTGAAAGATGATTGTTGCCGCCGTACGCGGCCACCCCGACAGTTCCTCCCTTCAGTTGTCTTGGGTCGCGTATTTCCTTTCGCGCGACAAACTTGTAGGAAAATCCGAACTCCGAGGTCCCCAGAACCACCAAACCGCCGCCTTGGGCATTCGCCGTCATTACGCTCTGAAGTGCGGTTTGCGCATACTGAAAGCTGCCAGCGATCAACCCCACCGTGCTCTGAGCACCGCGGGTTAACACGGTCTCAATATCGAAGCCGTATTTTTTGCCGATCGGGGTGGACTCTAAAATCCATATGGGGAGATTAAACCCGGCGGTCCCGTCATAGGATGCCTGAATCTTGGTAAGAGTCTGAGCGTGACCAACGACTGGGACGAGCAACCAAGCGAGTCCCACAATAAATTGCGCCGCTGTCGCCAAAGTGAAAAAGTTCACTGCACCTCCGCTGCTCGCACAACTGCTGCTCCGCAAGCACTCAGTTACTCAACCTAGGTAGTCGAGTCAATAGACAATAGCTTGAGCTTGGCTAGCCCGAGAGTCCGTGTAGGAATTTCAAACGCGCTTTTCTATGACCCAGAGCCATAGCGCAGGACCGCAAGAGATGTCAATTCGGTTTATGCCGGAGAGTTAGTCAAGTCAGTCTAAGGATGTCCCTCTTGTGGGTCCTCGGATTGGCCGCCGAGCCGAAGCGCTGGATCAGCGTGACTATGCCGGTGTCGGCTCGGCTAACAGTCGCCTAGCGGCGCCGCTTTCCCTCACTGAGCAGTTTTTGTGCCTCTTCTTCCGGCAACGCTTCGATCTCGCTAAATAGCCGATCGAGATCCTTGGCTGCGGCTTCGTGCTCGGAACCTATGACCGCGGCCAACTCGCCAACGGTTGGATACTCGAACATGCGCTGGCGCGCGGCTCTGGGATGGACGCTATGGCTTGGCTCGGCAGGCTTTGCAAGCTCACCACTTTCCGCCCAGCGCGTGGGCCGAGCGCAATACGATAAGTGCACGAGGCGACTTGCAGAGTCTTGAGCGCTCCGTCGGTCTCGGTTTCGGCGAGATAGGTCTGGTCTGGTTCTTCGATGAGAGCGCCCAAGCGCGTCAGTAAGCGCATGACGCGCTGGGTAATCTTGGCGAGTAGACCTTCAAGCTCTTCCACTGCGGGAGGTGCCGCCTCGTGGAAGACTGCTGCACCATAAATTTATTCACCCTTTTTGCCCTCCGATTAAACGCGCCGCTCGAACAAGTTCCGTGGGGCTCCAAGGGTCGAAAGCCGCCAAACACCTGGAACCGCTGGAGCCCTTGGCACCCTTGGAACATGGGCCGTCAGGCGCACCGCGCTACGGAATAAACATCACATCGATCACCTTCATCGCCTCTTTCGGAAAGATGCCCATCTCGGTGCTTTCGCGCAGATAGCGCTTCTCGATATCGAGATTGGCTTTGTCCGGCCAGGGGAAGTTGGGCGGCAGGAAGAACTCCTTGCTGCGGAACCAACCAAGCTTCAACTCCTCCGGCGATTCCAGACCGAAGAGGCGCTTGGCGTTCTTCATGAAATGGGCTTCGTCGGCTTGCACGCCGTTGATCATCTCCTGCCAGGCGGCGCGCAACTTGGGAATCAGCGGCTTATTCTGCGCCGCCCAGGTGTCCACCGTACCGAGCCAGCCGAGCATTTTCACTTTGGTCTTGAGAATCCGGTTCATCTCGTCGCGCGGCGTGAGTAGGACTCGGTACTTGCCGGTGGCGAGCAGCTTCGACGCGTGGGCTTCCCAACTGTAGCCGGCTTCCACTTCGCCGCGCTCCAGCGTCGCGCTGATGCCGGCGGCGCCGAGTTTCTTCAATTGAAAAAACTTTTCGATCTGGATGCCCTCTTTGCGCATCATGTAATCGAACTGGTTGTACGCCGAGGTGATTTCGGGCGGCAGCGCAAAGGGTTTGCCCTGCAAGTCCTTAAGAGTTTTGTACGGCGCATCCCGGCGCACGAGAATCGAATTGTGCGGCGTCTGATAGGGTTGGATCAGCCTGAGCTTGATATCGCTTAGATTCGCCCGCACAGCCGACTCGGCGGTGGCAATGCCCAGCGGCACGGTGCCGAGGGCCACGAGCTTCTCCGATTCGGCCAGCGCCGCCCAGCGCGGCTTCATGACGAAGCCATGCTTGCGGTCGATGCCCTTGTCGACGACATATTGGCCGCCCAGGCCGAACATGCCGTCTTCCGGCAGCGCCACTTCCACTATGGGCAGCTCCGCCTGACCGGCGCGCGCCACGCCGTGCGCCCCCAGAGCCAAAAAAACAACCAGCGCGAAGAAGAATCGACTCATGACATCACCTCGTTTCCTTCCATGAGTTGGAGAACCGTGTTGAGCAGTTTTTTCTTGAACTGAATAAACTCCGCGTCGTCGACATCGCGCTGGCCCGGCGCCATCGGATTGTCGAAGATCTCGACGATACGCGCCGGGCGCGCGCGCAGTATAACGATGCGGTCGCCCATGTAAGCCGCTTCCTCGACATCGTGGGTGACCATCACCGTGGTCTGCTTGAGTTTGGCGCAGATCGCCAGCGATTCTTCACGCAGCCGGCGTGCGGTCAATTGATCGAGCTTGCTAAACGGCTCGTCCATCAAGAGAACTTCCGGCTCGATCACCAAGCCGCGCGCCAGACCAACGCGCTGGCGCATGCCGCCGGAGAGATAAAGCGGAAACTGATTGCGGAACTCAGCCAAACCGACGAGATCGAGATATTTACTGAGCCGCTCCGGCCACTCGGCCTGGGGAATCTGCATTCCTTTCAACGCGAAGCTCAAGTTCTGCTCGACGGTTTTCCAGTTGAGCAGCCGGGCGTCTTGGAACACGTAACCAAGCCGGGCATCGCCCGTGGAAGCTTTGCCCTTGCCGATCACGTCCACCAGGCCGCCGTCGAGTTTTTCCAGTCCGGAAATGGCATTGAGCAGCGTCGATTTGCCGCAACCGGACGGACCGAGCAGGCAAGTGATGCCGAATTCCTTGGTATCGAATGAAACCCGGTCGAGCACGAGCATGTCCGACCCGTCTTCGCGGGAGAAATACTTGACCGCATTGTCGACATGCACGTAGGCCATGGTTATCGGGATCCCTTTCAGCACCAAGGCACGAAGGACACGAAGTTAGGAAAAAGACTTTTTAATTGGCTCTCTCGTCTTTTCTTCTCTTCGTGCCTTCGTGCCTCCTTGGTGGTGAAACGTTCCTTTCCGAACTTTGCGCCCTCTGCGTCCCTTCGACTTCGCTCAGGGCAGGCTTTGCGCGAGTGACTCCGATTATCTTCGCCAGGCTTCCAGCTTGGGCCGCCAGCGCGTGACCCGGCCCTCGAGCCAGCCGATGAAGCCAAATTCGATCACGATCATCACGATCAGAAACGTAATCGCCCAGGCGAGCACCTGCTTCATCGAAAAAACATTAAAGCCGCGCACCACTTGATAACCGACGCCGTTGCTAAAGCCGAACATCTCGACCACCACGACGACCTTCCAGGCCAGGCCCAAACCGTAGCGAATCGCCGCAAGAATGTGCGATACCAGCTGCGGCAGAATCACATCGACGATTTTCGACCAGATGCCGGCGTGAAAGGCCGTGCTCATGTCGAGCAAGTCTTTGTCGATGGATTTCGTTCCCTGCCACAGACTGATTGCGAGCATCGGCATGATCGTCACCGCCACCGCCGCATAGGCGCTGGTCTCCGACAGGCCGAAAAACATGATCGCCATCACCGCCCAAACCAGCCCGGGCATGGTCAAACCGAGAATCACCGGCGACTCGAAGAAACTCTCGAACCATTTGATCGTGCCCATGAGAATGCCAAGCGGAATCGCGATCAGCATGGCGATGCCGAAGCCGACGCCGACGCGGCGCAGCGTCGCGCCCATCTCGGCAAAGAACTGGCCGCTCGTCATGATCGACACCACTTCGTTGAAGGTGCTCGACGGCAGCGGGATGAGACTCGGTGGAAAGAACAACGTCAATATCCACCAGATCGCGATCATGGCAGCGATCGAGATCGCCCTCAAGGCAAGCGTCCGAACGGCCGCGCCCGATGCGCCCCTTTTCCTGGGCGCGGCCACCTCGGTCGATGCAGTGGAGAGTGCACCTCCTGGGATCGCCACGCTCTCTTCTTCGGGAGCCATAATGGAGCGCAATTTATTGCGTTCGCCTGCGGGTGTCAACATAGTCTGCGACTTTCAGAGCATTCTTTGCCGCAACCCAGAACGCTACCGTTCATCGGAACATTGTGCATCGCGATAGTACGGACAGGTCGCGACCTATCCCTACGGCTCAGAGGCACAAATCATCGTCTTTGCCGCGCAAGATCTCCTGATGGGCGGCGCGACGCCGATGCTCGCCGCGGTGATGAACGGCGCGGAGATTCGTATAGGAATTGCAAACGCCCTTTTCTATGACCCAGGGCGAGGGCATGGCGAATCAGCAGCCGCCGTGCACTATGCCCTGTAATAATTTGGCGAAGATAGCATGGAGTCGGGACGCACCCCGGGAGCGAGGCATGCGTACTTGACTGAATTGACAAACTCAAGGCCAACCGCGCCAGGTTAACGAGTTAGTCAATTTGGTCAAGGATGCCCCAAAGAGGCTCCCCATATTGTTCGCTTTGCTCTGTATTTCGAAGATGCATCGATTCCAAATTCCAGCGAATAGATCGCTTGCCGACTACTTCTTCACCGCCATCTCGATGGCGTACACTCCTGAGTCGGGCAGTGGTTTGTAATCGACGCGGTTGTTCAAACCCCAGAGTAGCTTGTGGCGCCAGAGGAAGCATGCGGGCGCCTCTTCGGTGATGATGCTCATCGCTTGCGAGAGATACTGGCGGCGCTTCTTGGGGTCGAACTCCTGCTGTTCTTGATCGAGCAGCTCATCGACTTTTGGATTCGAGTAGCCGATGCGCGGCGTTTCGCCGGTGCGAAAGTATTGGTGCAGCGGGCCGCTCGGGTCCTGGATGGAGCCGCGGCCAATATAATAGAAAGGTGCCGCGCCGCGCTGCACGTTGGCCCAGAGCGTCGCCCACTCCGGCGTCGCAAGCTTGGCGCGGAAACCGACGGCATTGAGCATGGGAATCACCGCTTCGCTGACCTGTTTGTCGAGGGTATAGCGACCCACGGGAGTTTGCAGCTCGACATCGACGCCGCCGGCGTGGCCCGCCTGGGCCAAAAGCTTTCTCGCTCTCTCCGGGTCGTAGTTTAGCTTAGGCTTCAAGTTGGGATCGTAGCCGTATTGCCCGGGACCGAGGGGGCCGTCGAGACGGCTGGCGAATCCCTCCAGCAAAGTCGCGATAATCTGATCGCGATTGATCGCATGGCAGACCGCCTGCCTGACTTCCTTTTTGTCGAAGGGTGGCTTGGGCTGCATGGCGAGAAACATGATCTCGATGGAGTCTATGGCGCTGATGCGGAGGTTGTTGTTCTTCTCAACCCGGTGGCGCATATGAGGCGGGACAAACTGCGCGATCTGGATCTCATCGTTGAGCAGAGCCGTGACGCGCTGCTCGGGCTCGCGCATGATGCGATAGACGACTTCGTCGGGGGCGCGCGGATTTTTCTTAGCTTCTGGGTGGTCTGGCCGCTTCTGCAGCACCAGGCGCTGGCCAGGAATCAGCTCTTTTAACCGATAGGGACCGCCGCCCATCATATGCTCTCGGTCGGCAACGTCCCGTCCATACTTGTCGAAAGCCGCTTTGCTGGTGACGATCAAACGGTCGCAGAGAAATGACAGCAGCGGCGCGGTGGGTTTATCGGTAGTAATCTTGACCGTGAATCTGTCGATCGCCTCGACCTTGGCTATAGACGGCGCCACAGCGACTTTCTGTTTTGACTGTGGATCGGCCATGACCCGGTTGAGCAGCGAGTGCACCACGTCGTCAGCGGTGACCGGTGAGCCATCATTGAACCTGTAGTTCTTGTTTATGTAAAAGATCCAGGTTGTCGGATTCTCAATCTTCCATCGTTCCGCCAGGCGCCCTTCAAAGTCCGCTTTGGCATAGTTGTAGGCGCAGAACGGGCCGGTGACTTCGCTCCACACGCTGTACATCAGCCGCACGCTGTCGCCGTAGGGATTGTGGGTCTCGATGGTTTCAGTAACGCCGACGGTCACCCGGGTCTGGGCGTCGACGGGGTTGCTGCTGCCCAGTAGAGAAGCGAGTGCCGAGAGGGCGATCAGCAGCCATTGTTTTTTGCGCCAAATCATCACGACCTCCAAAAGAATGAATCGCCGTATAGGAATTTCGAATCTCAATCCTCTTTCTGCAGCCCAGAGCCATATCGCGGGACCGGGAGAGATGTCAATCCGGTTTGTGCTCATTGAAAAACCCGCTGGTGTCGCAGTCAGCTCGGCCGAAAAGCGGCTAGGAGAGGCGCGAAAGGTTCCTTGGGGCGACGCTGAGCAGCCGGGCCCAACTCATCCGCGCCGGCGCACCTTGTGCGTGCGCGCCCTCGCTTGAGATCTCGGCGGCACGCTCTGGCGGAGCGCGATCGCATCCAGACGCCGCCGCCAAAACTCGTCTGGCGAACAGGCCGTAGTCCTTCGCCACAAAGATCGCCGTTTCGCGCTCGCTCAAGCTGCCGAAGGTGATAAGCAGCGAATGGGGTGGCACCGCCGCAGGCGACGGTGCCTTCGTAAACACCAAGAGAATCAGATTTGTCCCGAGCCGGAGCGCTGCCGTAGGCTCCTCGTCACAGTCCCTGCGCCGCCGCGTGGCGGCCCGCCAAACGGGAGAACACGGCGTTGCGCGTCTGCCCGGTGCAGGAGGGATAGTTATGAAAAAATAAGCCGACGATATCGCCGGAGGCAAACAGGCCGCGAATCGGCTGGCCGCCGGCGTTGACGACCTGGGCGTCGGCGTTGATCTCGACGCCGCCGAAGGTGAACGTAATGCCGCCGGTGACGGGAAAGGCTTGAAACGGCGGCTCGCTGATGCGCTCCGCCCAGTTGGACTTGCGTGGCGTGATGCCGACCGTCGAGCGGCCGTCGGTTTTGGTAGCGTCGAAGGGCACATCGTCGCGCACCGCGTTGTTGAATTCCGTCACTGTGTGGGCGAGCACCGCCGGTTCGATGCCGATCTTCGCGGCAAGCTCGACGATGGTTGCCGCTTCGATGGGGTTGGCAAATTGATAGTAGCTTGTATCCTGCAGCGCCGCGCCTTTGCGATCAAAAATCTGATAGGCCACGCCGCCCGGCTCGCTCAACACCGCCCAGCCGGTCTTCGCGTAAGTGTACGAGATATGCGCTTCCCCTTCGTCGAAGAAGCGCTGGCCCTGGGAGTTGACGGTTATGCCGAAAGTATAGCCGTAGCGGTTGGCCTTATTGCTCAGCTCCACGTCCGGAAAGGTCGCGTCGATGGGCGTCGCATGGGCGCCCTGCCAGTGGCCGGAGGCTTTGCAGCCGAGCGCCAGCGCCATCTGCAAAACCTCGCCGGTGTCGTGGCGGCTGCCGCGCACTTTCATCAAGTCGGCGTTGGCGCCGAGATAGCGCGCGCGCATCTCGGGATTGGCCTGAAAACCACCGGCGCAGAGGATGACAGAACCGGCGCGGATCTCATATTCCTCGTTGGCGTCGGAGACGCGTACACCTTCGATGCGCCGGTCGTTGCCCAACAGCTCGCGCACGCGCGACTCGTAGCGAATCTCGACACCCAGCCGTGTCGCGATGTCGCGCCATTGGTTCAACTGGCTGATGCCGCCGCCGATGCCGCCGGTGGGATGAATGACGATGCCCGGCTCGAAATAGAGCTTGCCGTCGATCTCCACATGGCCGGCCGGCTCCCACTCGATGCCCAACTCGTCCATCCAATGGATCGCAGCGTTGGATTCCTTGACCAGCACTTCGGCGAGTTTCTTGTTGATGCGCCCGCGCGTCACCCGCATCAAGTCCGCGGTGAAATCCGCGGGGGAATAACCGGGCAAATGCAGCCGGTCGAATTCCGCCGCTGGCGTGTCGCGCAGAAAGCCGCGGATCTCCGATGCATCGGAGTAGACAAAACGAAAGCCAGTGTGCGAGAAGCGCGCGTTGCCGCCGAACTCCGGCTCCGGCGCTTTCTCCAACATCACGACTTTGCGCGCGCCGGCTTGCTTGGCCGCCACCGCCGCTTCAAAGGCGGCGCTGCCGCCGCCGACCACGACCACTTGAATGTTTTCGACTTTCATCGGTCGCTCTTTTCCCGCGAGCGCGAAGCTGCTAGCCGAATATTTGGTTGTGTCACGCCGCGCTAGCTCCTTCGTGGTGAAAACTAATGCTGTAGCATGCGCGAGCCGAGAACCAGATCACTTTGTGGTGATATCCGGCCGCGCTCTACCGTTTCTTGGTCACGCTGTGGATAAAGCCCGAGGTCTCCAGCTTGTGCACAAACGAGTCGTCGATCGCGTTTTCGATTTTCACGTCGGCCAGTTTGGAATTGATCGAGACGAGCAAACCATGCAGCCGCTTCATACCATCCACGGTGGGAATCGGCACGCGCTCGTAGGAATTGACCACCGCGCTGTAGGCTTCTTCTGCCTCGCTGTTGTTGGACAACCGCAAGTTGGTCGCCAGGATCCGCATAACCGTTTCTTTGTTGGCGGGATCGAGCATGAAGGCAATCGCTTCGACCAGGCCTTTTATGTACCCTTCGATGACCTGCGGCTTGGCCGCGGCGATACGCCGCGTGGTCACCATCATCGTCTGTGGCATAGTCACGCCGGAACCTTTGAAGTTGTACAGGATCGGAAAGCCCTTGTTGCCGTAGATGTCGCCCACCGAGCCGTTCAGCGTCGTACCATCGATGCTGCCGCTTTCGAGCGCCAGCCGGCGGTTGATTTCGGTACCGGAGATGGTGATAAAAGCGATCTTTGCCTGGTTGGGGTCGACGCCCATGGTTTGCAGCGCCAAGAGCGCCACCAGATGCGAAGTCGCACCCGGGCCGCTGATGGCGAGCTTCTTGCCGCGCAGATCTTCTTTCCTCTTGATGTCCTGCCGCACGTTCAAGCGGTAGTCGAGCTTCTGAACGAAATTGGCAACGCCGATCACGTCGGCGCCGCCGGAGCTCGCATTGACCAGATGGCCGGGGCCGATCACCGCCACGTCGATCTCGCCGGCGAGCAGCGCCGCCACCGCCAACGGCGAGCGCGGCATCAGGATATATTGCGTCTCGACGCCGTATTTTTTGAAAAGGCCGAGATGCCTGGCCACCCACACCGACGCCATGCTTTCGCTGGTGATGCTCGAGGCGAAATTGGAGCGAGCCTGGGCCCAGGAAGCGGCCGGGCCAACGAGCATGAATAGGAACGATGCCACCAGCGCTTGCCGCCCGCGCGAATTATTTTTCCGCATGCTCAATCACCTCGCGATGGGTTTTGGATTCCAGATTGCCAATTCGATATTCCACGCATGGAGCAGTGTACGTTACGGCCAGCGATGCGAAAAAGCAATTCTGGGGATAGGAATTTCAAACCGCCTTTTTATGACCCGGAGTTATGCCGGAGAGCCGGCGGAATTGTCAATCCCTTTTCTGGTTGACGAAAAAATCAGTGGCCTAGCGGTCGGCTCGGCCGGAAAGCGGCCAGGAAAGGCGCGAAACGTTCTTTGTGGCGCCGCTCGGTCGAGCTCAGACCGAGCGGCGCCGGTGAAAGTCCCCATCTAGCCGCGCGGAAAATTCTCATCGGTAGAGCCGGTCGATGTAGCCAGACTTGTCTAATTCTTCGAGCCAGCGCGTATCGACGAAATCCTTCGGGTCGGCGGTTTTCGCCGCCGGCAGTTGATCGACCAGGTCGTCGAGAATAGTTCTGATCCCGGCGAGCGACGGATACGGTTTTACCAGCGCCACTCGCTTCAATAATTGATAGGCCTCTTCCAACTCGCGCTCATCGTTCAAGCGCATATGCCGATTGATCGCCTTCTTGGCGGTCTCCGGTTGGGTGCGCATCAGGTGAATGCTGTCGACGAACGATTTCACGACGCGGCGGGTGATATCGGCATTCTTATTCACGTATCGTTGCGTCGTCACCAGCCCCGTGTGCTGAAATGGAATGTTCATTTCTTCGAGGTTCGCCAACACGTTCATGCCCGCGTCGACGGCCTTCCTAAATCGCGGCGGCTGCAACAGCGTGGCGTCGACGGTTTTGCCGAGTAGCGCCGTCAGCAGCGTCGCTTCACTGCCGATCTGGAGAAACGTCACGTCCTTGTCTGGGTTCACGCCCAACCGAGGCAACGCCAACCGCAGCGCGCGATCGAGCGCCGCGCCGAAGCGCGAGGTGCCGATCTTTTTGCCTTTCAAATCGGCCGGGCTCTTGATCTCGGCGCGCGCCACCAGGCGAAACAGCAAGCGATCGACAAAACCCAACACCATCGTGACGTCCGCGCCCTGGAGCCGCGGCGCCGAGAGCAGGGCGCCCGTCATCTCGCCAAAGGAAATTTCGCCGGCAATCAGCGCGCGCTGCACCAGGGCGCTTTCGAGATAGAGCGCTTCGACTTCCAATCCGTTGCGCGCAAACAGGCCGCCCTCCTGCGCGATCCACAGCGGCGCCATGGTCACCGACGGCGCGCCGTAGCCGATGCGCAGTTTGTCGGCGGCAAAGCTCAGCAACGGAGAAACGAAAAACATCAGAAGAGCGACGGCGCTTCTGGCGCATCTCTTGCAGCGGGTCCGAGACCGGCCCTTCGCTGTCAACGACAAACCATCACGCATTGTGTTCTCGCCCCCTTATGCGTTGGTGTGCGCGAGCACGCAAGCCTTCAGCCCGTTCCGCAAAGCGTCGTCGACGCGCGCCTCGTAATCGTCCACTTCGTTGAGCAAGATGATGTCGTCATAAGTTCCGTGGCCGCGACCCATGATGCGCGTCTCGGGATGAACCGAGTTATGCGGCGCGATCGGCAAACTGTATTTCTTCCAAGTCTCGTAATAATTGGCCATCAGCTGCAGGTAAAAATCCAACGGGATCGCCGGCTGCGGATGGGTTGCAACCAAATTCGACCCCGGCTCGCGGCGCCATTGGTTCAAGCGCGGGAAAACGCCGTGCTTCATCATATAGTCGAAACCCTCGCTGGTGGAATGGACCGCTTCCTTGACCGTTTTGAAACCATGCGGCTGCGCCATCTCGACGCCGCTGACGAAATTGGGCCGCACGTTGGTCTCACCGAAAACGTCGACTGCATCGACCATGCCCTGCACCCAGTTGTCCCAACCGACGCGGCGATTTTTCCCAGGATTTATCCATTCGAACAATTTGCGGTCCCACACTTCCATATTAGCGTGATGGCCGTCGACGCCAGCGGCGCGATAGCGCATGAGCGTTTCTTTCTCTTTGGCGTTGGTTTGCAAATAGACATGGCGCCGGTGGCCGCCCCATTTGAGCGCAGAAGCGTATTCGCAATAGAACTGCTCCTCGTCTTTGCCGTGCAGCGTTTTGAGAATCGTCCCGCCGGTGATCAGGTAATCGATCAGCGGCGTGAAGCCCACCTCTTCGGTCGCGTCCTGTTCGATGGAGCGCGCCACTTCGACCATGTAGTCGAGCGGCTTTACCGGAGGATTAAAAGTAAAATCCTTCGACTCCTTCATCTGCCGGGCGTTGATGTTGATATCGCAGAAGCGGCACTCCTCGTCCGGGCCCCAATATTGGCAGTTGCGAAACGCCGTGACGAAATAACCGTACGCGATAATCTCATGGTAGGCCGTGCCGTCGGCAAACTTGCGCGTGTAGTACTTGAGTGGCCGGGGGAAGGACACATCGCAAATCTCTTTACCCTGCAGAAACAGCTTCGCCTTACCGTCCACCGCATCGATGACGTAGGGCGAGTTGGAGTTGAGCGTGGTCTGCACCGTCACCGGCCGCAGCCCATAAGGGCCGCCGCGCAGCATGAACCACTCGGTGATTTTGCGGTGCTCCTTGCGCTTCATGTCCTTCATCGGAATCAGATCGTAGGAAAACAGCCGGTAGGACTTCACCAGCGCATCGGAGGCCAACTCCAGCGCCGCGTCGGTAAACCAGTGGCCGTCGCGCAAAAGATCGTGCTTGAGCACCACTTCGCGCGGCATGTCGGAATATTTTTTGAAGTAAGATTCCAACTCAGCCAGCGTGCGGCCAGATTCGATTTGTGCGACAGCTTCCATGGCGTTTCCTTTCTCGATCCGATGTACCAATCACTTTGCCATAACCCGTCCGCCCGAGGAGGGTTTCCGGCCCAACACTCGATTCGTTACATGAGCCTAATTTTCCTTCCAACAGGGGCCGGTTTAAGGGAACGCGGGCGTCAGGACGCTAGTGCGGCCACCGGCTCATTGGTTCTAGGGTCTACGTCGTAAGGCCCTGGCAGGCCAAGTTCCTTGGCGATTTCCCGCATGGCCGGTAAGACCTCTTCACCCATGAGCTTCAACGTTCGCATCTGGTCTTGGTGGGACATGGCGCCGTCGCCGGTGCGAAAGATGATGGTCCCCGGCCGCAGGGTTTCCATGATGTAGCGCACCTTGGGCACCACCGTGTCAGGGGTGCCGACGATCATGCCGTGGGTCGCCACCTGGTCTTCGAAGGTTGCCCTCGCTCCCGCGCGGGTGCGGCCGGACGAGTCCGAGGCTACCATCTTTCGTCGCAGGGCTCGGGCGCTCTTGGTGGAGATTCCCGGGGGGCCCTCAATCCATGGCCGTGGCCGCTGCGCACCGGGATCGTAGGGGCTGCGCACTCCCTGGGTTAAAGTCCGGCCGACCTCTATGGCTCTTTCTTCCGTTTCGTCGACGTGGCAGAAAAACATGAAGCCAAGATGCTGGGGCCCGGCTTCATAACCCTCTTGCCGCGCGGCGTCATAGTAGATCTGGTACATCTGCTGGGTCAGATCCAACTGGCTGGCCAGCATCATATAGGGATAGCGATGCTTGGCCGCCCACTCTACAGTCTCCCTGCTAGATGTGCCGGGCACCCAAATGGGCGGATGGGGCTTCTGGTATGGCACTGCCCAGGGGTTCACATACCTGTAGTGGTAGTGCTTGCCCTCCCAGCGGAAGGGGCCGGGGGTCGTCCACGTCTTGATGAGGAAATCGTGGGCTTCCTCGAAGCGCTCCCGGTTGAAGTGCGGGGGTGCGTTGTGCGCCAGGCTCTCATTGCCACCGCCGCGGACTATACCGGGGACAAGCCGCCCGCGGGAAATCACATCAATCATCGCTAGCCCCTCCGCCAACCAGAGGGGATCGTCGTGAATGGGCAGAATGTTGCCGAGGATCACGATCTTGGCCTTGCTGGTGATGCGGGCAAGAATGGAGGCCGTGACGTTGGCTACCCCATTCATGCAGAACGGGGCGCTGTGGTGCTCGTTGACCATGATCCCGTCGAATCCCATCTCCTCAGCGTAGACCTTCTCGTCCATATATCGATTGTAGAGGTTAGCGGCGCGAAAGGGGTCGTATTCGCTGTTGCTCACCTCCATGACGCCCGACCCCCAGGCCGTGGGCCAGTCTTCCTTCTGCCAGGGTTGCTCTGTAAAGTGACCTATGAACATCGTGCTTCACTCCTTGTTCCCCGTTCCCGATCGGGAAGTGGAACCGCGCTATCTGCTGTGCGCCTGATTTGTGCCCAGTCGCTATCAGGCTTCCAGAAACTCAATGACGGTTTTCGCGAACTCCTCCGGTTTCTCCATCTCGGGCATATGTCCGCAGTCCTCAATGACCGCAACCTGGGCACCAGGTATGCCCTGCTTATAAAGCTCACAACTGTTCAGCGGGACAATGGCATCCTGCCTCCCCCATAAGAGAAGGGTAGGGATTCCGATGCCGGGGAGCAGGCCGGCCAGTGTGACGCTATGCATGTAGGGACGCCAAAGGTAACGGATGGCCGCCTCTCGGTTAGTCTCTATCTGTTCAGCCTCATCCGGTGTCCAGTCTCTGCCATAGTGCTTCACGTATTCTGTCGCGGCGGAGTTAAAGAAGGACTGTCGGAACGCGTCCTTGGCACCGTTCAAAAAGTAGTCCCAGATCTCCCCCTGCCGGGGCTTGATGCCTGCTGCCCCTACCAGCACCATTTTCGAGAAGATGGCGCTGTTGGCGGTGGCAAGCTCGGCAGCGACCCAGCCACCCAAGGAGAAGCCTATGACGTTGAGCGGGGTCAAGAGACCGTAGTCGCGTACAAACCAGTTTACCCAGGCAGACAGGTCCCGGACCGACATCATCCAATCCGGAATCTTCGAAGTGCCGAAGCCAGGCAGGGAGGGGACATACACGGAGTAGTGTTGGGCCAGCAGCTCGTGGGCGCGTAGCCAATCGGGAACACCCAGCTCACCGTGGAGAAGCAGCAACGGTGCTCCAGAGCCGCCGCGCCGCATCTGCAGGGATGTGCCGGCTATGTTGAGGGTCTCTTCGATGCAAGCGGCGGCCGTCGTCGTCACTTATTCCTCCATTTTGGCGCGTTGCCTGCACCATAGTCGGCAGCCGCTACGACGTCAACCGATGCGAGGCCACCAAATACCAACGGCACCATGAGTCTACCGCATGCCGAGCCTCTCGCCTCGACGCAGCAACTCTCTCCCCCACGCGTCTCGCCCGGGTCGCTGGTCGCTTGGCGTAGAAGACGACCCTCACTTCTTCGAGTCCGGCGTGGTTTTTCCACAACCCGTACCGCTAAGCGGAACGGCTGCGCGGCGGAAACCGCCTGTGCCGCAACGTTTTCTCCGCAGTTCTCGTTGTCATCCTCGGCGCACTCAAAAGGTCGATAGCATGCTTCAGTGGCTGTGCGGCTCCATAAGTCAACGTCGAGTCGGATCGTAGTCATGAAGTCATGGGAGGAGTCGCGTTGCGGCTGGCTCCACCGCCCGGTAACAGTCGAGTTGCTCGGCCTTAAGGGTCTGGAAGACTCAGATCGCAAATCACAACCACCGGCAAAACGGCCTTGCTTTGAAGAAACTTCGAGGAGCAGACTTGTTGAGCAAGCTAAAGTAAAGTTTTGTCGCCACTATTTGGTGCCGGCGGCAAAGTCTCTGTCGGTTCCCTGATGCCGCGCGCCTCATGACGCTCGATGTAGCCGGCGAGGATTTGCCGCATGAACTCGAGATCGGGGCCGTAAATAGCATTGATCCGATCGATCAGCAGGTTATCGATGTAGAACAATCGGGTCGGGTCGACGTGGAAGTCGGATTTGAGCATCCGGGCGAGGGCAAATTGACGCGCCCGCGCCGCGCGCCCAGTAATTTGAAGCTGTACGGCCTGCTGTCGACAATCGCCTGTCATACCGGAAAATTTTAGTTTTTCCCCAACCTTGCGCAGGTGCATCTGAGTTTCAATCGCTTGTGCCAAGTGATGCACTTCGATCGGCATGAGCGGCAGCGTCGTTCGTATTATGGCCAACAGGCGCTCGACGCCTCGCTGCAATGGCGCGGCGGCTATCCCATAGTGGCGCCCGCACAGATGTGCCAATGAGCCGTCGCTGATGGCTTGGCGAGTTTTTTCGATCAAGCGCGCGCTTAACTCAAGTTGACCCGGAATCGCCGTCGCATTGAGTGGATAGAGAACGTGCATCGCTTCGCTTTCACCGACAAGACCGCGAACCAACAGCCCCGAATGCAGCAGATGGCTGCCTGTCAACTTTTTCATCTCCGCATCATCCGTGGCGAACTGGACAACGAGGTGCGAGAGTGTACGATCCATCGCGGTGACGGCTCGCGAAAGTTTGTCCAACGAAATAAATCGCGGGGCATTTTCGCCGAAATCCCGAAAACTACTCAAAACATCAAACTTCAAACAGCCTGATTTGTTCAGTCCCTCATGACATTCGCGGGCTTCGGCAAAGAATCGCTGCTCAGGTGCGCAGCCAATAAGCGATGTAAGCCAATCGTTTAGATCGACTGAGGCAATGCTCTGGGGACAAGCCCCACCGGTCCTGAGCTTCTCGATGGCTCGCCTTAACTCATCCTGCAGGGCGGCGAAGGCATGCATCGTTGTAGGGGCGGCCTGTTCTTCCTCCAGCAAGTTATCGCGCCATAGCTGTAGGGCGAATTTCGCATCGACACAGAGCGCAAGCCAGAGGATGGTTGCGGTATCGTATTTGCCCGTCCCGATGAACTGTTGAAGATTTGACTTTCGGACGGGGGGTGGAGTTGCCGTGTTCTCCACCGCAGCACACAGTGCGTCCACGAGCAGCAAGATATCTTTGTGCGTCAACACGCACCGCTGCGTGACTTTTTCGATGATCGGATAGAGCCCGCGTTCAATCCGGCACCGTGCGGACAAAAAAGAGATAAAGATCTGTGCCCGTTTATGCAGGTCGCCGGCAAAAGCGTCGATCTGTGCCCGCAGGGCGGCGTATTCTGGTTTGCGCTGTTCCAGCGACGTTTCACGCAAGGCGCTGAGTCGTGGCAAAAAGTGACAGTGAAAAATATTTTTGACGCTGCCGAGCCAGAGCAACACTTTTGCGCCGGGATGGATCTGCCGCGCGTAGGTTCGGACGACGGCTGGTATTTTCGTTTCCGGGAGCCGAACCCAGACACGTTGGTGCGAATCAATCGACTCTGTGGTCGTGGCACCGACGTTGAGGAATATCTTTGACATTACTTTCAGAGGGGCGTCGCCAAATTGGCCACACCCCCGTGAGACTAGGGTGAACCGCGATAGCGCTGCGCACCGCGATGCCGCGGACTCGCCAACAATAACCTCGTGGTGGATGGCGCGCAAGGGATCTTCATCGTCGCGCTGGTGAACACGGGTACGGCGCTACCCATAGCAATAACGACACGAAGACGCCGACCACAACCGGTGGATGATCTCAAGAAAACCGAGCGGGGCCGCTGCGCCATCCTCACGAGCTTATGAGAATGGCCTTAGTCAACTCCGTCAAGTCCGTCTCTCTTCTGAGTCCTATTCTGGGTCCCAAGGGGGTTTCCATGGTGGTGTCTCTCCTGTGATCGGGCGAGTGTCGCCGCTCGATCAAACGCAAGGTGCTGTCGTACCCCGACTATGGAATCGAAATTTTCCCCTGAAACTACCGTGCAGGCTTAGCGCTGCAGGCGAAATTTGTAAATGTAGGTAAACTCCGCCGCCACGTTCTGGCCGTCTTTTTGCGCCGGTTCGAAGCGTGACAGCTTCACCGCTTTCAACGCTTCCTCGTCGAAGCCGGCGCCGCCGCTCTTGATGATTTCGGCTTTGGTGACGCTGCCGTTGGGATCGACTTCGATTTTCAAAGTGACGTCGGCTTCCAGGCCGGCGCGTAGCGCCATGGCCGGATAGACGGCGCGGGCGCTTTGAATCGGTTTGGCTTCGCGATGGGTGCGCAGCGGCGCGGTTGGCGCGGGCAAGCCAGGCGCGCCGGCGCCGCGGCCGAGCCCGGTTGCCGCCGTGCCGCCGCCACCGCCGGGAGTGCCGCTTCCTGGCACCACGCCGAGATCGCCTTTGCCGAACAGATTTCCTGCGCCTGCGGCGCTGCCGCCGCCTTCGACGTTGGCGCCTGGAAAAACGCTTGGCGGCGTTTCGGTTCGTGCCGGCGCGGCAGTTTTGGTCTCGTTGCCCATGCTCGGCTCTTGCGCGGCCGGTATCGCCAGCGGCGGCGCCGGTTTAGCGATCTTGGCACTCTCGCTCTTGACCGGCAGTTTGATCTCCTTAGGCTTTTCCACTCCTCTAGGTGGTGGCGGTGGGGGTTTCTTGGGCTCCTCGATCTGCTGGACTGGCGGCGGCGTGGCGCTGCCCGGCAGGTCGACGAGAGCGATGGGGAGAAAATCCTTGCGGCGAAAATTCTTTTGGTGCAAAACGAAAGACAGCAGCACAAGGACCAGCAGGTGGATGGCGCAGGAGAAGAGGAGCGGGATGCCAAGAACCTCCTTTTTCACTGCCGGGTGTCCTTGGGCTTGACCGCGATGGCCATTTTGGCGACGCCAGCCTGGCGCGCCGCGTCCATGATCTCGACGACGACGCCGTGTTCGACTTTCTCATCGGCGTTGATCAGCACCAACAGCGCAGGATTTTTCGTCAATCGTTCCTGCAGCACCGCGCCGACTTGCCCGCGCGCCACCGGCTGTTTGTCGATGGCGACGGTGCCATCGGGCTGGATCGTTACCGCAGCGCTTTCAGCGGGGGCTTGATTGCCGCTCGCCGCTTTCGGCAGGTTGACCGGCAGGCCGCCGTATTGCGCCATCGATAGGGTCGAGATCATGAAGAAGACCAGCAGAAAAAAGATCGTGTCGATCATCGGGATGATCTCGATGCGAGCTTTTTTCACAGGGCGTTGGCGCAGGCGCATTACTTATCCTGGCTGCCGCCGAGCGCCAGTTCCAGCCGTGAGGCGTAGTACTCGATTTCTTCCAGCTCGCGTTCGGCGCGGCGGGTGAAATAGTTGTAGGGCACCAGGGTGAGGATCGCGATCAACAAGCCGGTCGCGGTGGCGATCAGCGCTTCGGCAACCCCGCCCGTGACGGCATGCGGCTGGCCCATGCCGGCCGCGGACATGATGTCGAACGAGCCGATCATGCCGACGACCGTGCCGAGCAAGCCGAGCAGCGGCGCCAGGGTGATTATCGTGTCGAGAATCGTTAGCCTTTGTTTTAGCACGGGAACTTCTTTTTGCGCCGCGACTTCGAGCGCTTTGGCGGCAGCGGGATTGCGATGCTTCAGCCCGGACGCCAGGACGCGGACTAACGGCGCGTCGACGCGCCGCGCGGCATCTGACGCTTTGCTAAAGTCGCCGCGCTCGGCTAGCCCAAGCACTTCTTCGGCAGCTTGCCGATTGCTGATACGCCGCCAAAACAGAAAACGCTCGATGACGACGGCGAGCGCGATTACCGAGCACAGCAGCAGCGGCGCCATGACCAGGCCGCCTTTGACGATGATGTCGATGAAACTAAACATCGAAAAGCTCAATAAGAAGCCGGTTACCACAAACGCACGGTAAAGCCCGCCTTGACCGTGAAAGGATCGCCGGGTGTAAAATGCGAATCCAGCACCGGCGCCACTTCACCTAATCTCTGCGACTCGAAAAAAGTTTCCGCCGAGCGCCACTTGGTGTTGGCGAGATTCTCAAAGGACAGAAACACGTCGTAACGTTTGTAGGTGTATTTCAAGAGCAGATCGAAAATCGTGTAGGCGCGAGTCTTCAAGTTGGTATCCTCCGCGCCGTAGCGCGAGCCGACGTGGCGCATCTGCAGGCGACCTTGCAGACCAGAATCATGGCGCGCGGTCAGGCCGCTCAGTACCGTCAAGCGCGGCGCCAGCGGCACATGGCCGCCGCTATCGACCATGCGCGCCCAGGTGTAGGAAAAGTCTTGGTCGTAGGACAGCCAGGGTAAAACGTCGTAGCGGATTTCACTCTCGATGCCTTGGCGGCGGCTGCGGCCGCCGGCTTCGAAGGTGCCGGCGTCGCCCACGAAAGTCAGCTCGCTTTCGAGATGGGCGCGCCAATAGGCCAGGCTGACGTCGACTCTGTCGAAAAAGCGCGAGCGGTAGCCCAACTCGCCGCCCAGGTAGCGCGGGATCTTCTTGTCTTTATCCTGGACGAAGACGCGGGCGTCGTTCGAATGATAGCCGCCGCCGAAGTTGACGAAGAAGTTGATGTTCTTGGCAACCTGGTTGTCTTTGAACGGGGTGAAGATGAAGTTGACTTTGGGATTGACAATCGTTGCCGAGCCCCGGCCGGAGATCGGTTCCGCTACGTCAGCGGGATCGCCTTTTTGCCTGACGGTGAACCAGAAATTGTCCATGCGGGCGCCCAACTGGAAGCGCAGCCAGTCGGCAGGTTTGACTTCCTGCTGGATAAACCAGCCGAGGTTGGTCTGCTCGATATTGTTATGATTGGTGATGCTGGTGCGTTCGCGGTTGGTTTGATTGAACAGGCCAATGCGGACGTGATCGAAGCGGCTTTGAAAGCCGACGAAGGTTTCCATCGGCAAGCCCCACAGGTTGTAGCTGCGCCGATAATTGACGTTGTTGCCGACTAGAAATCTTTTGTCGTTTTGCTCGATGCCGTCGCCGTTTACCGGGTCGTTGGCGAAGAACGTGAAGTTCGACCAGAGCCGCAGGCGGTACCAGGACGACCATGTCTGGATATTCAGCGACTGGTTAGCGTCGGTGTAGTTATAAATGAGGCTCAAGTTTTGTCGTTCCGATTTGCCGCCTTCGCTTGGGTCCAGGGTGCCAAAGCGCCCGAGGCTGCCTTCGCGCACGGCGCGCGCCGGGATTTGCCCGGAAGCGTCCCAGGCGGTTTTGAAGAACGTCGCGAGGAAATTCAGTTTAGAATTTGGCGTCGAGAGCAACGTCAGTTTGGTCAGCAAATTATAGCGGTTGTAGTTGTTCTCGCTCTTGAACGCGCCGTCGTTGTGGTAGGCCTCGAAGGCTAAATAGGGCGCCAAGAATGTTCCTTCGGGAGGCGACAGCACGCCGAGATAGCGCTGGGTGTTGTAGCTGCCGCCGGCGACGCTGAACCAGGTATTCTGGTCGCGCCGTTTGGTGATGATGTTCATGGCGCCGGATGTGGCGAAGTCGCCCAGGTGGGCGAAATAGGGACCTTTGTAGATTTCCACCCGGTCGATGGTCTCGGGGATGAGCCAATGCAGGTCGGCGTAGCCCTGACCGTGGGCGTGGCTTACCATGTTGACGGGGATGCCGTCGACGAATACGGCGAAGTCGGTGCCGTGGTCAGCATCGAAGCCGCGAAACAAAATCTGGTCGGCTTTGCCGCCGCCGTGGTGCTGGCCTAAGACCAAACTCGGTGTGAGACGCAGCACATCAGTCGGTGTATTGGTGGGCCGCAGCTCCAGATCGCGCGCGGCGCGGGTTTGTTCACTCGCCGCGAAGGTTGGTTGTTGGCCCCAGACGTAGACTTCGACAGGGGCGTTCGCATCGGCAGCCGGTGCGGGAGCCGCCGAATAGAGCGGCGCAGTTCCGGCAAGCAGACAAAATAGCCGAGCGGCGCTGCGAAACGACTTCACCATTTGTTTTCCTCCCGTGGAACATTAGTGGTGATGGGTGGCTAACTTCGTGGGCGAGTTGACTCGGTGCGATATCTCGGAGCCGCCCTAGGAAGATGCAGGTGGTCGCAAGAACAAACGAAGCCGCCATGGCGCCGAAGGCGGCTTTGAAGCCGAGCCACTGGCGTAGGACCAAGGGAAAGACCAATGGCTTAAGCGCCGACTGGGCGTGGTTGATGCCGTGGGCGAGGCTGATCAGAGTGAGCGCCGTGCCCGAACCTTGCGCGTGGGCGGCTGGGGTGTCGGTCTCGTGGCTATGTTCGGCGCGGCTCATGGTTATTTCCGATAGTTATCCGAATAGCAACATTCCTAGATTCGTGTTACCCAGGGGCAAAAAAAATTCTAGTGCTTTAGCTCCGGAGTGGTGGTTACTAATTTGCCGTTCTGCACCCCTTTGGTGGCGATCAGCTTGCCCGAGATCTCGTGAACTTTGTCGGCGCGGCCGCGAATCACGATTACTTCGAGACAGTTGTGTTCGTCGAGATGGATGTGCAAGCTGGCATTCACGTTGACCTCGGCTTTGTGTTGCATGTCGGCCAAAACATCGCTCAGGTGGTGCACCCTATGGTCATAGACCAGGGTTACCACGCCAATCACCTCGCTGGCGCCATGATTGATCTTTTTCTGGATCAAATGATCACGGATCAGATCGCGAATCGCCTCGGAACGATTCTGATAGCCCTGCCCGCCGATGCTCTTGTCGAAAGCTTCAAGCAAGTCGTCTTCCAGCGAAACGCCGAATCGCGATAGGTGGTGCATGGTGATCTTGACCTACGAATTGCGTAGCACTTTTTTAAGATTTGTGTCAACATGATATATGACGAGTCATGGCACGAAGAGCGCTTGTCAAGAAGGAGGTATCACTTGCCCCCCCCCCCCAA
>VGTH01000055.1 GCA_016874755.1 Deltaproteobacteria bacterium
CAACAAGTACCAGTCCAAACACGGCAGCATCAAGAAATAAGCTTGTCTACGCTTGCGCGGTGCGAGCCCAGCAAAACCCTTCCGGAGCGAAGGCAAAACGGTTTGCCTCTAAGCTAGGAAGATTACTGTGGAAATGCTTCGCTGATGCCTTCGTTCCTCCGGGGTTTCTCCTCGCCCCGGCTTTTACCCCGTTTGGGGTAGGTAAGCGAGCAAATTCGCTGGTTTACCCTCTCCCCTGCCTAATTATTAACCTTTTCACTAAGCCTTCGTCTAAGCTAGTAAAGCGTGCGAGTTGGCCAACTAGCACAGATGACACCAAACAACGCGGAAGAACTTAAGGACGAGGAACTGGTCGTCTTGTGCCAAAAGGGCGAGGGGGAGTACTTCGAGGTCTTGGTGCGGCGTTATATGGAAAAAGCTTTCCGTATAGCCATGGATTTTACCCACAACACCGAGGAAGCCAAAGATCTTTCGCAGGATTCGTTTATGCGTGCCTTCTCGCGCATCAAACAGTTCGATGGCCGGTCGAGTTTTTACACCTGGTTTTATCGCCTGACCGTAAATCTCTGCTTGGACCACGCGCGGCGCAAAGGGCGGGTGGTTTGGGAGCGCTTGGAAAAGGAAAATGACGGCATCGCGGAACCGATCGATATTGTCGACGACTCGGCGCGGCCGGAAGAACAGGTGATCGCCGGCGACGCGATTCGGCGCGCCGATCGGACGCTCGATGCGATGCCGAATAAACAGCGCACGGCATTCCTACTGCGCAATCATCAAGGCTTGCCGATCGCGGACATCGCCAAGGTCATGAAAACCACCGAGGGCACCGTGCGAGTTTACTTGCATCGAGCGGTGGCGGCGCTCAGACAGAGTTTGGTGGAATTTGTTTAGGGAAGAGATCATGAACGCGCAGAAACAAAATTTAGAACCAGCCTGCCCGGCCTTCGAAGAAGACCTGGTGATGTATTACTACGGCGACGGCTCAACGGAGGACCGGCGCCGCGTCGAGAGTCACCTTGGCGGTTGCACGAAGTGCCAGCATTTCTTGCAGGATCTCCGCGGCCTGTTGCCGCAGATGGCCAAGCCAAAGGAGATGCCGCAGACATTTTGGGACAATTACTATCGGGAGATGAAAGAGAAGCTTGTCGTAGAGCGCGAGCGCAAATCCTGGTGGCGCAGTTGGTTGGCGCCGTTCGATGGCTGGATGGGGCCGGCGTTTGGCACCGCCGCGATTGCCGTACTGGCAGTCGGTTTGGTGCTCGGCAAAGGCAACTGGAACTCGCAAGCGCAGCGCGATGAAAAGGTGATTCCTCAAGAGATCTTGACCGACGCCAAGGAGCTGGAATTTTTCAATTCGCTCGACATGCTCGAATCCCTGCCGAAGCTTGAAAAGAGCGAGGAGACGAAACCCTCGGCGCAGTCGATAAGGAATAGCGAATATGCTTAAGCGCACCGTGGTCGCATGGAGCCTTGCCATTGCACTTGTACCAGCCATGAGCTGGGCCAAGGACGACAAGTGGGGCAGCCTATCGCAGCGTGAAAAGGAGCGCATCCTGCAGAACTATCAGCGCTGGAACGCCATGCCGGACAAGGACAAAGAGCAGCTCAAAGAAAAGTGGAATCAATATCAGAATCTCCCGCCGGATCAGCGCGATCAGATCAAGCAAGACTACGAGAATCAGCGGCGCCGGCGCGGGCGGTAGAGGTATCATCCCGCCGATTTTCTCCCACACATTCATTCCCCAGTAGGATGGGTTGAGCGTCAGCGATACCCATCACTGTTGTCAATCGACCAGCATTTCATTGGCGCAAAAGAACGGGCGCATTGCGCTTGTGCTCTCAGCAGAGGAGACAATCTCGGTGCGTTCCGGAAGGTCATGCTGAGCGAAGCGAAGCATCTGCTTATTCGCTCGCGGCAATCGGCAGATTCTTCGCCTTCGGCTCAGAATGACAGTTGCGGAGGTCGCGTCGGATTAACAATTGCCGCAGCGCGAAGTCTAAACGGGCAAGGAGGGAAAAAGATGAAACGCAAAATCCTTGCTATCCTTTTGGGGTTGACGTTTTTCCCCGCGCTGAGTTTCGCCCATGATCAGCGCGGCTGGGATCGCTACGATCGCAGAGTATACAACGACGGTCGCTCCGCACAGCCAGGCGATCCGGGTTACTACTGCCATAAACACAAACGCAAGACCGGCAAGCACGACAACGGCCGCAAGCACTGCCACAGCGTTTACAACGACGAGCACAACTCGGATGGCTGGCGCGACTATCGCGACTACTCAGACCGTGACCGACGCAACAGCAGATGGGGATGGTTTGGGAATTGACGTTTAGTTTCGGGTTCTGCGTTTCGGGTGTCGAGTTAAAATATTTTGCCCCGTTCTAACCCGAAACGCGAAACCCAGAACCCGAAACTTAGACTAAGCCGCCATGGCGTAGTAGTTGGCGCAGTTGTCCCAGAGAACTTTCTTTTTGATCTCGTCGGAGATCGGCAACTTCATAAAGTGGTTGGTCGCTTCCGGATATTTTGAATCGCCGTGCGGATAGTCGGTGGAGAAAACTAGATTCGCCGAGCCGATCTGTTCGATGATTTTCGTTGCAGTGATTTCGTCGGGTTCGATGGACACCACGCAGTGCTTGCGGAAATAGTCGCTGGGTTTCGCTTTGAGATCGGGCGCCCAGACATCGCCCTCCAACTCCCAGGTCTCATCCAAGCGCCAGAGCAGCCAGGGCAGCCAGCTGCAGTTGGCCTCCAAAAACGCCGCGCGCAGTTTTGGGTGGCGCGCAAAGATGCCGCCGGCGCAGAAGTTGCCAAGCGCCATCATCTGCTCGAATGGCTGTGCGTAAACGCGGCGCAGCATCAGGTTCGGTTCCAGGCGGCGGCCGACTTGGCGCGCGCCCGTGCCAGTCGATTCATGCAGGCCGACCGATAGATTTAAATCTTCCAACGCCGACCACAGCGGCTCATAGTAAGGGTCTTGCCACTGGTGGTCGACCAGCGGCACGGCGCGCATGAAAACGGCTCGAAAACCCAGCCCCGCGCAGCGGCGCGCTTCTTCGACGGCGTCGTTCATATTGTAAGTGGAGATCATCGCCGCGCCGATCAGGCGCTTGGGATCTTGTTTGCAGAAGTCATAAAGCCAATCGTTGTAGGCGCGCGCCATCGCCGCGGCAAAGGGCGCGTCCATGTCTTCGACGACCAGCGCGCGCAGTCCCCGGGTCGGATAGAGCACGGCGACATCGATGCCTTCGATGTCCATCGCTTCGAGTTGAACCTGAGAGGTCCAGCCGCGCGCCGCGTCACTGCCGTAGACGCCCTGGTTTTTTTCAAAGTTCTTGCCGCTGGCGACGTCGCTCTCGCGCACCGACTGGCGCGCCCAGTCGCGGCCGTCAGGGTAGACCATGCGCAGATCGCGCACGTTGTGGCTGATCACACCGCGCGGCGCGAGGTGTTTAAACTTTTTATCGATATATTTTTCCCACAGATCGGCCGGCTCCATGATGTGCATGTCGCTGTCGAGAACCTTGAAACCATTTTTCATGACAAGTCTTCCTCCAACGATTACTGTGCCTAATATATTGCAACGCTGTGTAGCGGTTCAAGGTCAACAGCGTCTAGCGTCTAGGGTTTAGCGTCTGGGGTTTTCGGATCCGAAACGCTAGACGCTAGACACCAGACGCAAAACGCGGCGACTTCTGGTGTTTCGCCGGAGAGATGAGTATAAGCGAAATAACTCAATGAGAGGAGAAATGACGATGGCTTCCCAACGATTACCTGTGTTCGACAAGTTCATTCAGGACGTCCGCGCCGCCTGGGCTGCGGTGCCGGACAGCGAAACGCGCATGAAGAAAACCGCCGACCTGCTCAGGGGATTGGTCAAAGATCCAACCATGCAGCAGCACTGCAAGAATTGGCCATCCACCGACGGTCACAAAAATCTCCTGCTCTACGAGGACCCCGACTACGGCTTCGCAATCAATGCGGTGGTGCGCGTCGAAGGCGCGCAGGGGCGGGCGCACGATCATGCGCACTCGTGGACGGCCTATGGCGTGCTCGATGGCGAAGAAAAGATGGAGCGTTTTCGCTGCTTGGAAGACCGCCGCAAAGACGGCTACGTCAAGATCGAGCTGCAGGGCGTTTCCGAAAGCGGTGCCGGCACGGTCGATCTCGTGCCGCCGTTCGATATTCACGCCGAGAAAGGGGCGCTCAATGGCCGCTCCGTCGCGGTCATCGTGCGCTCAGAGCGCGTCGCTGGCAAAGTTCTTCAGGGTTGGTAGTTTGCCTTTGGTCGATAACCATGATCGGCCCGATTAATGTCGCGATCGGTGCGCAGGTTGGCAACGACCGCGCCATTCCCGACGCCCCTGCGCCTGATCCGGCGGCACCCAAAGCAGAGTTGCTAAAAGCCTATCTCGCGCGCATGCGGGCCGCGGGCGTGCTTGGCGATCGCGAGCGACAGCTGCGTGAATTCAACGAAGGCATCAAAGCAATCGGTCCTAAAGATCCGTTGTCCTATGAGCTGTATCACGAGGGTGCCAATGTCGTGGTTGAGATGGGCGACTGGAAAACCGGGCGGGAGATGCGCGAAAACGCCATGGCTGTCACCAACGACCGCGGGCGAAAGTTTTTCCAGTCGAATTTTCTTTCCAACATCGCGGTGCGCTTGTACGACAAAGCGGCGGCGCTCAAGTACATCGCGTTGTCCGAAGAACTGTTAGACGCAGTCAGAGCGAGCCATCGTGATTGGCCGAACTTCCGCGATTTGTGGGAGGCGGCGCTGGGCGATGCCAAGGGCGGCGTGCATAGTTTTCTTGGATATCCAAAGGAGGCGGAAGCGGAGTATCGCGCTTGTGTGGGGGCGATCCGCTCCTACCTTGCGAAGAACCGTCCGGGTTCCGATGTCTTTTACTATTATCTACCGCAGTGTTTGAGCCGGGCGATGGAGCATGCCGCCCTGACAGGAAAGATTCGCGAAGCTGGTGCTTACGTCAACGACGCGCGCGAGGCGGCGCGTATTCACGGTCAACGCCTGCGGCGTGAATCCTTCGAAGCTGGTCGAGTCGCGCGCCCTATCGCTCGGGTTTATCTAGAGCAAGGCCTCATTCGCGAAGGGACGGCGCTGATTGAGAGCTCGATTGCGCAGTTGCAGAAAGCTCCCGGCGGGGAAGCGAGTATTCAAGTTGCTGATCTTCGCTATTTGTTGGCGCAGAGCGAAATGGCTCAGGGCAACTGGTTGAAAGCTGACGAAATCTTTCAGCTCTGGCGCGAGAGCCTGCGCAAGCAGATAGGCGAGCTCGGAACGATTGCGCCGGAGTGGAGTTATGCACTCCTGCGGCTAGGGCGAGCTAAAGAAGCCCTGGCGATGGCGGGTAGTATACTCAAGTTTCGTGAAAAATTTGACGACGAACGCTCGGTGCGATTGCACGAGGGACGCGCGTTTCACGCGCTCGCTGCCGGAGCGACTGGTCAACGCGATGCGGCTGTGAAAACGTTAGCGGCCGCGATACCAAAGATTCTCGATGCGCGTCGCGATCTGAACACCTCCGGGGAAGACGGTTACATTTCTTCTGCGCGACTCAGCTGGCTTTTAGACGGCTACATTAGCTTGCTCGCCGACATGCAGCAGCGCGGCGCACGCATCGATGGCGTCGATCCGAGCGGTGAAGCATTCAAGATCGTCGATGCCGCCCGCGGCAGCAAAGTGCAAAAGGCGTTGTCGGCCGCCATCGTGCGCGCCAGTAGCAGCGATCCGCAAACCGCTGAAGCGATGCGTCGCGCGCAGGATGCGGAGCATGCGCTCAAAGCCGCGTCAGAAGCGGTGACGGTTCTGCAAAACGCTGAGAAAAGCGCTGACAATGCGCAAGCGCTAGCGAAAGCACAAGCCGAACTCGCGCGCGTCCGCCAAGAGAATGAAAAAGCTCAAGCTGAGTTACGGCTCAAGATGCCCAACTACGTAGAGCTGATGCAGCCAAAGCCGCTGACAATTGCGGATGCGCAAAAATTGCTGCGCGCCGATGAAGCGCTGATCTCCCTCTATAGCGCGGCTGACAAAACGCTCGTCTGGGCGATGACGGCCAGAGGCCAAGTCGCTTTTCAGGTTGCCGACCTGTCGCAAACGGCGCTCACTGAAGTGGTTAGCAAACTGCGCAAAGCGCTCGATCCGAGCGATGCTGACATTAATAAACTGCCAGGGTTCGACTATGACGCGGCTTATGATCTCTATCGAAGGCTGCTTGCGCCGGTGGAGGCGGGTTGGAAGGGGGCGCGCGAGCTGGTGATTATTTCGCACGGGCCATTAAGCGAGTTGCCGCTCTCCGTGCTGGTTACCGCGCCGTTCAAGCCGGTGAAGAGCAGTCAAAGTGCCGCGCCGCTGTCTGAGCATGCCGATGCGCCGTGGCTGATCAAACAAGCGGCGATTTCTTATTTACCGTCACTCACCGCTTTGGCGAGCTTGCGCACGGCGACGACGCAGCCTGCGAGTAGGAATTTTATCGGTTTTGGCGATCCGCTGTTTAAAGATGCCCAGGCGCAGAAGGCTGCCGCGGCGGCGATGGCGTCGCGCGGCATTGTGCGGCGCAATGCCACGGCCCCTGGAGTGGTAGAGAAGGCTGCGCAGATGCAGCGGCGATCGAGCAATCTGGAATTGCTGGAACCGCTGCCAGATACTTCCGATGAAGTGAAAGAGATTGCCAAGATTCTGCGTGCCGACGAAAGCAAAGATGTGAACCTCGGGCAGCACGCCTCTGAGCAGTTGGTGAAGTCAACCGATCTGTCACAGTACCGCGTCGTGATGTTTGCGACGCACGGACTTGTACCTGGCGAGCTGCCTGACCTGCCGCAACCCGCGCTAGCGCTCAGTAATCCGAACGTGACGAATGAAAAGGAAGACGGGCTGTTGACGCTCGCTGAAATTCTCGATCTTAAACTCAAGGCGGATTGGGTCGTGTTATCTGCCTGCAATACGGCATCCGCGGACGGCCAAGCGTCTGAAGCGGTTTCCGGTCTCGGGCGCGCTTTCTTTTTCGCTGGCGCCAAAGCGCTGTTGGTTTCGCATTGGCCGGTGGAAACGGTGTCGGCGAAGTTGCTGACGACAGAATTGTTCAAGCGCCAATCCAGCGATGCAAAATTGAGCCGCGCCCAGGCCATGCGCGAGGCGGCGCTCAGCGTCATGAAGCAGTCAGCGAAACAGGGATTCAGCTATGCCCATCCGATGTTTTGGGCGCCCTTCGTTGTGGTTGGGGATGGAGGGTGAGGAGGTGGGAGGCTGGAGTATTGGAGTCATGGAATGTTGGGTGTCGGATGTTTTGAAATCGCGGTGGGCTATTGTTATGGTTGAGCCATTGCGAGGTGAATTATGTCGGTTGAAGAACACAAAGCCAAAGGCAAGCGCAGCATCAAGTGTTACGTGTTGACGGTCAGCGACACGCGCGATGAGACCACGGATACTAGCGGGCAGTTGATCAAAGAGCAGATTTCTGCAGAGCATCATCAGCTCGCGGGATACAAGATTGTCAAAGACGAACCGGTGGAGATAGAGGCTTTGCTGCGTCAATCGATCGCCAATCCTGAAGTCGAGGCGATTATTGTCAACGGCGGCACTGGCATTTCGCCGCGCGACGGCACCTACGAAGTCATTGTCAAATTGCTCGATAAGAAGCTCGATGGTTTCGGAGAGGTGTTCCGCTTTTTGAGCTATCAGGACATCGGCTCAGCGGCGATTATGAGCCGCGCGGTGGCGGGGGTGGCGGGAGGTAAAGTCCTTATTTCCCTGCCTGGCTCCGGCGGTGCGGTGCGGCTGGGCTTGGAAAAAATCATCTGGCCGGAATTGCGTCACATGATTTCGCAGCTGCATGGATAATGAAAGTTAGGGTGAAATTCTTCGCGATTCTGCGCGAGCGCGCCGGTGCGGCGGAAATCAGCAAAGAAATCTCAGACGGCAGCACAGTGGCTCAGCTTTGGGAGTCTTTGCAGAAGGATCATCCGAAGCTCGCCGGGCCGACGTTTCGTTTGCTCTACGCCGTAAATCAAAACTATGTGACGCCGGAACAGGTTTTGAAAGACGGCGATGAAGTGGCGATCATTCCGCCGGTGAGCGGCGGCTTGTCCTAGCGCGGCCGCGCCGCGCTA
Source organism: Deltaproteobacteria bacterium (assembly GCA_016874755.1). Lineage (NCBI taxonomy): Bacteria > Pseudomonadati > Myxococcota > Myxococcia > Deltaproteobacteria bacterium. The sequence goes on from VGTH01000055.1 coordinate 8,129, forward strand.
GGAATACCAGATTACAAATACCACGTTCCAGAAAAGATCCATGTTTAAGGTTATCGATAAGCCGATTAATCTGCAGGAGCTCGTTGATTACGTTAGCGATCCTGAAGCTGGGGCGATTGCGACGTTTATTGGCACCACGCGCAATAATAACGAAGGACGCAAGGTGATTGCGCTCGACTATGAAGCCTACCCTGAGATGGCGGAAAAAGAGTTGGCGCGGATTGGCGAAGAGGCGGCAAAGAAGTGGCAGATTTGCAAAATGGCCATCGTCCATCGCATCGGGCCGGTGCAGATTACGCAAGCCAGTGTGATGATCGCTGTGTCATCGGCGCATCGCGAGGCGGCATTCGCCGCTAGCCGTTTTGCCATCGAAGAGATCAAACGGATTGTGCCGATCTGGAAGAAAGAAGTTTTCGAGGGTGGCGAGGTTTGGATTGGCACGCAAACGGGGCAGCCCTTTGCGCAGCGCTAACGGATCGTAACGGTTGCGGAGTCCGTCGACAGGCTCAGGGCGAACGGATTCAAGAGCAAACCGAATAAATTTTATTGATTGAGAATCTTCCCCCTCACTCTCGCCCGCAGCCAGATGATAAACGCAAAGATAGCGACGATGATCAGCGCCGAGACGATCGATTCGGCGCGGTCGATGCCCTTCGCCATACCCTGATAGGTTTCGCCCAATCCCCAGCCGAGATAGCCCAAAAGCAAACAGCGCGGAATCGTGCCGTAGAAAGTCCAGAGGCTGAATTGTTTCAGCGGCAGTCGCAGCACGCCGGCGGCGCCGGAAATTACCGATAGCGGAAAGATCGGCAACGCGCGCAGAAAAAAAATCGACGTGTTGGCTTTGCCGCCCTGGAAGCGCTTTTCCATGGCTTCCACGTCGCTCCAGGAAAATCCCAAGAAAGACTTCCAGCGATCGATCATTGGCTTGCCGCCGAGGTAGCCGATGGCGTAGCCGATGTACGCGCCCAGGGTCGACGCGATCGAGCCCGGTAGGACAATCTGCAGGATGATCGGCATCAACGCTTCGAAAAATTTCAAGTCGGCGCTGATGAGCACAAAGCCGGCGCCCATGATGATCAGCGGCGAGGGAATGGGCACGATGACCGATTCGATAATCACGCCGGCGAAGACGGCCCACGGCCCCCAGGCGCGAATGCCCTCCATGATCCAGTTGAGTATGTCACCCAAGGTAAATTCTCCCTGCTGAAATTTTCGCTAGACTAACAGCTTCACCGGGGGAAGTTAACAGCACAGCAGCGCAGCTGTTAAAGCAGCTTGACGCCGGCCACGGTGAGCACATAGGCAACCGCGAGCAGAAAATAGGTTGCGCAAGAGACCAGCAAAAAGAATAGGCTCATGCGGCTTGGCCGCGCCAACGCCGGTAGATGGCGCGGCAGGTAAACATGGTTGAGAAAAACCAGGGCGACGCAGTAAAGCACGGTGCCGATGAAGCCGATGACCGCGGAGATCAAGATGAGCGTCGCCGGTTCGCTGCTTTGCACGGTGACGCCGGTGATCACGGTCAGCAGCAACAGAAAATAAAGATACCAGCGCCGATAGGAAATCCGATGGGCGCGCGGGAAGAAACCGTAGACACAATCGGTGTGGGTGCGGCTGACGGCATCCACCGTGGCCAACCAGGTGTCTGAGAGAAATGCAGCGGCAACGATCAGGAATAAAGTTTTTCCCCACCAGCCCCAACTGACCTCGAAGAAGCGGCTCTGCACGACGGCGATCTCGTAGCCTTGTGGCAGCAGACCTTTCGGAAACAGTAGTGCGTAGGCGAGCAAGCAGGTAAGCAGTGTCGTGAAGAGGTTGCCGATGACGCCGATGCCAATGTCCCAGAACATGAAACGGTGCCAATTTTTCGCGTGCGCTAATCCTTCGTCATTTCCTGGTAGCGAGCCGGAATCCGGAATTGCTTCGGGTTTGCCGGTGATCGGTCCGGTGAGCCGGCCGGCATAATGTGCCATGCCGGAGCCTTTGTCGCGCAGCCAGTACGAATAAAAAAGCGTCCAGAAACCGCCCAAGCCGGCGAAGGTGATCGCCGTTAATAGCTTGGTCGCATCGGCCGGGTCCCACGGGCGCGGCATGGGCCATTGCGGCGCGATCAAGCCGTTTAAGAATGCCGGCAGGGCTTTGATGACCTCGCTGTTCAGGCTGGCCCAAAGCAATCCCACCACGGTAAAAGTCGCTACGCCCCACATGAACCCTTCGATCAACTTGTAAATTACTTTGCTGAAAAGAATCGCCGCCAAGAATAACCCCATGGTGGCGTAGGCCCAAAACAGAGTCTGTTCGCGGCGCGTCCAGCCGGCGGGAAAATCGGTGAGCGCGGCGATCGAGGTTCCACCGGCGGCGGCGAAGGCCCCGAACCAAAGAAAAGAAAGCGTCATCAAAATCCACAGCACAAACGCAAAGTGGCGGTTGAGACGGATGAAGCCCTGAAAAATGCTCTCGCCGGTGAGCAGGGTGTAACGGCCGATCTCGTAGATGACCGGAAACTGGAGCAAGCAAGCGGGAATCAACAGGAACAGAAACGTCAGGCCGTATTTGGCAATGGTGTAGGGCCAGAAGATCAGCTCGCCGCTGCCTTGCGCGAGCGCCATGAAGATGACGCCGGGACCGAGGGCGCGCCACATGCCTGGCATGGGCGGCAGCGGAGCTTTTTTGAAGGGCGGTAGAGTGCCCCAGGACGAATGGTCAGTCATCGGAAAGGAAACCCGATTGAGACTGCAGAATTCTTCGGAGTCCTTCGACAAGCTCAGGACGAGCGGAATCGGAGCTGATTTAGTCCAACAAGAAACCGTTCATGCTGAGCTTGTCGAAGCATTCTTAGGTTTTTAGCCGAATCTCGAAGCATGTTCTTCGCGACGTCAATCGATGCGATGAATAGCGTCTTTGGGCAAGGCGGCGAGGAAGGTTTGCAGAGCTTTATCGAGGTACTGCGCGTCCTTCGATTCGAAAGTGACCTTTACCTTGTATTCGGGCACATCCAAAACCGGATAGGAACCGAGCAGCAAGTCGGGATACTTCGCCACGAGGTCGTTCATCGGATCGGCGATCACGCCTTCGCCGTATTTAACGAAGACGTTTTTCAAATGATAGGGCGCCTCGCGGAAGCGCTCTTTGAGGGAATGAAAACGTTCCTGCAAGATCTTCGGAATGCCCGGGAAAATGTAGACGTTGCGAATTTTGACGATGGGCGCGAACGGTGCTTCAGTGACCAGCAGCTCGGCCCCCTCGGGGACATTCGCCATGCGCAGGCGCGCTTCGTTGACTTCGCTGCCTAAACGGTGGTGGATGCGCTTGACGATGTCGGGGTGGCGCACGACTTTGAGGCCAAAGCCTTGGGCGATGCCGTCGATGGTGACGTCGTCGTGGGTGGGCCCGACGCCGCCGGAGGTGAAGACGAAGTCGAACTGCTTGGAGAACGACGAGACTTCCTGGCCGATCAACTCGATAATGTCCTGGATGGTCGAGATCTTCTGCACCTCAACGCCCAACTGGCGCAGCTCGGTGCAGAAAAAAAAGGAGTTGATGTCGTGGGTTTTGCCCGACAACACTTCGTTGCCGATGATCACAATGCCTGCGGTTTTCGACATATTTCGATTTCCTATCTTGGCGCGGCGGCCTATCGCAAGCGTATCACAGATCGAACTCGCTGCAGCTCATGAAGAAATTGCACTTCGGATTGGGACAGACGTACTTGCACTTTTGATTGAGCAGCTTCGTACTGCACACCGGGCAGAAGTCCCACCAGTTTTCTTCTTGCTCGACGGGGCCGGCCTTTGTCGCAGGTTTATTCAACGTGTCCCCGGATCCATTCATGATCGCCTCTTGTAATCGAATTTAGCACCGATGACAAGTTTGCTTTAATGGTAAAATTGGCCCGGGGATTGCGATCCGCAATCAAAGTCGGTTTGCTAGAAAGGCTGGTTTCGATATACTCCGACTCGCAATTAATGGTGACAGGAAATGGGTGAGCTTGGTGTCATAATATTGGCGGCAGGGCAGGGAACGCGGATGAAGTCCGACCTGCCGAAGGTGCTCCACCCGATCGGTGGCAAACCGCTATTTTTGCATCCGCTTGGGATCGCCAAGCGTCTTGGCGCAAGCAAAATAGCAATCATCATCGGCCATGGCGCCGAGTCGGTCCGGCGCGCCTACGCCGGCGCCGATGTCAGCTGGGTGGTTCAGGAAAAGCAGCTGGGCACCGGGCACGCCGTGCTTTGCGCAAGGGAGAGTTTCAGTGATTTTGCCGGCGATATTTTAATCCTCAGCGGCGATGTGCCGTTGATTCGCCAAGCGACGCTGGCGGCGATGATCGAGCGTCACAGGCGCGCCGAGGCGGCGCTGACACTGATGACGGCGGTGCTGGACGCGCCGAAAGGGTACGGGCGGATCTTGCGCGATCCGAACAGCGCGATCACCGGCATTGTCGAAGAAAAGGACGCGAGCGAAGCGCAGCGCGCCATACGCGAAGTAAACGCCGGAGTGTACGTGGCGGCGCCGCAGTTTTTGTTTACAGCATTGACCGGGGTGAAGAACGACAACAACCAAGGTGAATACTACTTACCCGATGCTGTGGGTATCGCTGTCAGCCAACAGAAGAACGTCGCGACTTTTGAGGTCGACGACGCGCGTGAAATGTTGGGGATCAATACCCGCGAGGAGCTAGCTCGTATGGAGACGACGCTGAGAGAACGTATTAACAAACAATGGATGGATGCCGGAGTGACGCTCAAAGACCCGGCGACGACGTACATAGACGAAGAAGTGACCATTGGGCGCGACACGGTCATCGGTCCTAACACGCAGTTGTGCGGCAAGACGAAAATCGGTGCTAACTGCCGGCTCGACGGCAATGCTTTTATCACGGACGCGGAGATCGGCGATAGCGTCCATCTGCGTTTTTCCGTGGTGTTGAGCCAATGTCGGATCGAGCGAGGTGCGATCATCGGTCCGTTTGCGCACCTGCGCCCGGGCACGGCTTTGGGACCCAACGTGCACATCGGCAATTTTGTCGAGACCAAGGAGGCCAAGCTGGCGGAGGGCGCCAAAGCCAATCACCTGACCTATTTGGGCGATTGCACCATCGGCCGTGAGACCAACATCGGCGCCGGCACGATCACCTGCAACTACGACGGTTTCAACAAGTATCGCACGACCATCGGCGAGCGCGTTCAGGTAGGCAGCGACACCACGTTGGTGGCGCCGATTACCCTGGGAAACGATGTTTACGTCGCCACCGCGTCGACGGTGCGCAACGACATTCCCGACGGCGCTCTGGTGTTTAACGAGCGCAAGGAACAAACCCGCGAAGGGTGGACGGAGAAAAAACGGGCGCAAATGAAAGGAAAGAAAAAATAATGTGCGGCATCGTTGGATACATCGGGAGACAAGAAGCAGCGCCGCTCATCTTAGAAAGTTTACGCAAGCTCGAATATCGCGGTTACGACTCTGCAGGTATCGCCGTCCTGAACGACGGCCAGGTGGAGCTGCGGCGCACGGAAGGCAAACTAAAAAATCTTGAAACACTGCTGCATCGGCAACCGATGACTGGCAGCATCGGCATCGGCCACACGCGTTGGGCAACCCATGGGCGACCCTCCGAAACCAATGCCCATCCGCATCGCGCCGGCCACGTCGTGGTGGTGCACAACGGCATCATCGAAAACTATCTAGAGCTTAAAGCCGAGCTCAGCGAGCGCGGCACCAAGTTCTCCTCGGAAACCGACAGCGAGATCGTCGCCCACCTGGTCGGCGAAAAGGTCGACAAGGGCATGGACTTTCTTGAGGCGGTCAAGAAAACCCTCAAGCAAATCCGCGGCTCCTATGCGCTGTTGTTCCTCAACCAAAGGGATCCGCGCCGCTTGATCGTGGCGAAAAATTCCACGCCGATCGTGGTCGGTTGGGGCGAGGGGGAGACGTTCATCGCTTCAGACATCCCGGCGCTGCTCGACTACACGCGCAAAGTAGCCTTCCTGGAAGACGGCGAAGTCGCCGAGGTCGGCGTCAATTCGTTTCGGCTTTTCGATATCAAAGGCAAGTCTTTGCAGCGGTCGTTCAAAGAGATCACTTGGGATGCGGTGGCGGCGCGCAAAGACGGCTATCCCCATTTCATGCTCAAGGAGATTCACGAACAGGCGCGCGCCGTGGCCGATACTTTTCGCGGCCGGATTTCGCTGAAGGACGGCGATGTCTCCCTCGAAGACATCGCGCTCACGCCGGCCCAAGCGAAAAAGATCGAACGTATTCACTTGGTCGCCTGCGGCACGGCGTGGCATGCCTGCTTGATCGGCAAGTTCATGCTCGAAGAGATCGCGCAGATTCCCGCCGAAGTGGACTACGGCTCGGAGTTTCGCTACCGCTCGCCGCTGATGGGCTCCAAATCGCTGCTCTTGATGGTCAGTCAGTCCGGCGAAACCGCCGATACGTTAGCTGCGGTGGAGATCGCGCGGCAGAAGAAGGCCAAGATTCTTTCGGTCTGCAACGTCGTCGATGCTTCGATCCCGCGTAAATCGCACGGTGTGCTCTATACGCATGCCGGCCCGGAGATCAGCGTCGCCAGCACCAAGGCGTTCACTACCCAGCTGACGGCGATCTACTTGTTAGCCGTGGCACTGGGGCGGCGCCGCGGCGCGCTGAGCAAAGCGGATGCGAAAAAATTACTGGCCGATCTGATGCACCTGCCGAAATGGATCGAGGAGACGCTCAAGACCCAAGCAGAAGTCGAGGCGTTGGCGCGCAAGCTGACCAAGAGCACCGACTTTTTGTATCTCGGCCGCGGCATCAACTATCCGATCGCTCTGGAAGGCGCGCTCAAGCTCAAGGAGATTTCCTACATCCACGCCGAGGGCTATCCCGCCGGTGAGATGAAGCACGGACCGATCGCGCTGATCGATGAAACCATGCCGGTGGTTGTGCTGCTGCCCAAGGACCGCTACTTCGATAAGACCCTGGGCAATTTGAAAGAAGTCGAAGCGCGCGCCGGCAAAGTGATCATCGTCACGGACGAGAAAAAAACCCCGGCGGGTGTTTCCCCCTTTGGCATCATATCGGTGCCGCAGGCGTCGCACTTTTTGACGCCGATCGTGATGAGCATACCGCTGCAATTGTTGGCCTATTTTATCGCGGTTGATCGCGGCACCGACGTCGATCATCCGCGCAATCTGGCAAAAAGCGTAACGGTGGAATGATGGCCCTCGGGCAACGAGGGTCGCTTCAACGGATCTCTAGTTCTCTCCGGCACCGAGACTTTCGCCTGCTCTTTCTCGGCACCAGTCTCTCGCATATCGGCGACTTCGTCCAGGCGATGGCGCAGAGCTGGCTCGTCTGGACCATGACGAGCTCGCCTTTTCTCTTGGGACTGGTTGGCTTTTGCCAAGCGCTGCCGCGTTTGCTCTTAGGCGCAGTCGGCGGCGCCATCGTCGATCGCCTGGAGCGGCGCAAAGTGCTGCTGGCGACGCAGATCTTGGCGATGCTCCAGGCGTTTTGCTTCTGGGCGCTCGTCTATTTTTCGCTGCTGCAGTTTTGGCATCTGCTCGTGCTCGTGCTGTTTCTCGGCACGGTCAATTCCATCAATCAGACCGCGCGCCATTCGCTGATCAACGCTCTAGTCCCGAGGCAAGATTTGATGAACGCAATTGCGCTCAACTCGTCGCTGGCCAACATGGCGAAAATCATCGGCCCGTCGTTGGGCGGTGTACTAATCAGTGTGATCGGCGTTGCCGGCTGCCTATTCGTCAATGCCGTGAGTTTTCTCGCCATCATTGCCACGCTGCTGGTGATGGAGATTCCCAAGATTGTCGCGCGCGCCAAGGACGGCGGCAATTTCTGGGGCGACGTGGCGGAAGGGTATCACTACCTGCGCAGCGACCGGCGGCTGTTTTCGATTATCCTATTGACCTACGGCGTCGCTTTGGTGGGCACGCCCTATTCACGATTTCTGCCCGTGTTTGCCACCGACGTGTTGCACGCCGGCGCGACGACTTTCGGGCTGCTTCTCGCGGCGCCAAGTGTCGGCGCGGTATTCACCGGCCTCGGGATCGCCTCGTTGGGGCGGCTGCATCAGCGCACCCGCGTCGTTGGATGGGCCGTGGTCGGGTTTTCGCTCGCGCTGGTGTTATTCTCGTTTTCGCGTTCGGTGATCCTATCGATTTTTTGTTTGATCTTGGTCGGCGCCAGCAACATCGCGTTTCGTTCGGTGGCCAACAGCGTGGTGCAGATGGAAACGCCGCCGCATTTACTCGGGCGCATCCTGAGCTTGTTCTTTATGGACAAAGGGCTTTGGTCTTTCGGCACGTTGTTCATCGGCAGCGTTGCCCACGCCATCGGTACACCGCGCGCAATCACCGTGTCCGGCCTGCTTTGCGCGCTGATGGGTGGGGTGCTTTTGTATCAGCAACGCCACGGGCGAGAGAGTGCTCCAGCTGCAGAACTAGAGCGCGACTTGGCGCAATAAGCTGCGCCATCCGCGACACTCGACAGTCAACCCTGTGCCTGCGGGCGAAAGTCTTGGGCATAGAAGTAAAATTCCGATGAGCCTTCACGCGACGCTTCCGGGCGGGTGCGCTGCACGGATGTAAAGTGTTCTTTCAGCTCGGATGTGAACGTTTGCAGCTCCTGATTGACGAAACTTTTGATCAACAAGCCGCCGCCGCGGCGCAAAAGCTGGAGCGTCACTTGGAGCGCGCTGCGGTTCAATTCCAAGCAGCGGGCGGCGTCGGCGTCGCGGATGCCGCTCAATTTCGGTGATAGGTCGGAGATCACGCAGTGCGCCGGTGCGCCGAGCAGCTCTTTGACCTTTTGCTGAATCTCTGGCTGGGCGATGTCGCCCTGAATTAGAAATACGTTGCGTTCGCCATACGGCGCGATCGCTTGTAGATCGACGCCGACCACTTTGCCGCTGGCACCGACGGTCTTAGCGGCGATCTGCAGCCAACCACCGGGCGCCGCGCCGAGGTCGACGACTAAATCGCCTGCCTTCATGAGCCGCAAGCGCTGCTGCAATTCGACCAGCTTATAAGCAGCGCGCGAGCGGTAGCCCGCCTGTTTGGCTTTTTTGAAGTAGCTATCTTGGGGGGTGTAGGCCATCTTTAGATTGGCGGAGAAAAAAAAGGCCCAGCCTATCGCAGGCCGGGCCCTCGGAGTGAGCCTAGATCTGTGCTCGAACTATTTGCCTTTGATTTGCAGCTCGACCCGGCGATTGACCGCGCGCGCCCAGCGAGCGTCGCCCTCGATCAAGGGCTTCGATTCGCCGACGCTGGCTGCCGACATGCGGCTGCGCTCGATGCCCAGATTGGCGAGTTCGGTCATAACGGTCTGGGCGCGTTGCATGCCTAATTTTTGATTGTAGTCATCGTTGCCGCGGCTATCGGCATGACCCTCAATCACGAGCGTCATGTCGTTTCTTGCCTTTAGCCTCTGGGCGGCAAGATAAACTTGGCCTTTGCCCAAGTCGGTCAGATACGCTGAATCGAAATCAAAAGCGACTGCGGGAAAAATGAACTTTTCGACTTCGACGATCTTCTGGACTTCTTTGACGACAACTTTTTCCACCGGTACTTCGACGATGCGAACCTGTTCCGGCGCCGGCGGCTGAGCTGCCGCTGCGGGCTGCTGCTGTTGTTGCTTGATTTGAAACTTGGTCTCGGCGAGCGGCACGCGCTTGGGCATACCGTAGTCATAGTAGGGTTGCGGTTCCGACAGCACGGGCGGGTGGTTGCGATGGCCAAACAAAGTTTCCTGCGCCTCGGTGGCACTTACCAGATGATGGAACGGGCGAAACACCAGCCACTCGGTAACGACGGCCGCCGGATGCAATAGGTAAGCGAGGATTCTCAGCGGATGCGATTGGCTGTCGTCGTAGGGATCCGGCCCGGCCACGGCGGGCTTGGCTGCGAGCGCCAGGGACAACGCGGCAGCAACTAGTGACACACGGTAAGATTTCATGACACGCCTCCTATTTGAAACACGGAATTGAGTCTAAATTCACGCCCAGCAGTTGTCAAACTGCGGGTTCGCGCGCGCTCCTGCTTGTAAAAAAGCCCATGGTGCACTATGAGAAGAGCGCTATCCTTCCTACGAAATAGAAGATCGACCGGAGAAGATCAAACTTTCGCTAATAACGTCCAAATTTCACCATGAGCATTCACATCAAAAAAAAATCACGGGTGACGCAATTGACCATCGAGCGCCCACCGCTCAATGTCCTCGATATCCAGCTGTTGCGCGAGCTTGACGAGGTCCTTGACACCGTCGCAAACGATAGGGACACCGCCGTGCTTGTCCTGCGCGGCGCCGGCGAGCGCGCTTTTTCCGCCGGTGTCGACATCAAAGATCATACGCCGGACAAAGTGCCGGAGATGCTCGATACGGTGCACGGAGCCATGAAAAAACTATTGGCACTGCCGCAAGTGACCGTTGCTGCGGTGCACGGAGTTTGTCTTGGCGGTGGCTGTGAATTGGCAAGCTGCTGCGACCTGATCGTTGCGACGGAGGATAGTCAGTTTGCCACGCCGGAGATTCACGTCGGCTGCTACCCACCGGTGGCGTTGGCGCGCTTTTCTTCGTTGATCGGCTATCATCGCGCCGCCGAGATGATTCTCACCGGGCGGCGCTATGCGGCGGCCGAAGCGGCACAGATGGGTTTGGTCAATCGGGTCGTGCCGGCGGAAAAAATCGACAATGGTTTGCAAACTTTGTTAAGTGAATTGCTCGACAAAAGCGGCGCCGTGTTGCGCGTTACACTGAAGGGCCTGCGCGAAGCGTCGCTCAAAGGTTTTGCCGACGCGTTGGCGCAGTCCGAAGCGCTCTATTGCCGCGAGCTGTTGCAGACCCACGATGTGGCCGAAGGTGTGGAGGCGTTTCTCGCCAAGCGCAAACCGGTCTGGTCGCACCGCTAAATTCGCCAGATCGTAAAACGTTTCCAGGCCTGCGCGCGTCTAAATAAATTGACAACGGTTAGAGGTGTGTTAGGCTTTCGCTAATTCCCCAAATGGCCGATTCCGAAGTCAAAATAACTACCGATCCTGCAGAGATTCGGGAAGCGCAAAAGCTGCGCTTTGAAGTTTTCAATCTCGAGATGCACAAGGGATTGCAGGCATCCTACGAGCGCGGTCTCGACGTCGATGCCTTCGATCCATTTTGCGATCATTTGATCGTGCGCGAAAGCAAGAAAAATGAAATCGTCGGCACCTACCGCTTGCTGCGTGGTTCGCGGGTCGACAAAAACCTCGGTTTTTATTCCGAGAGTGAGTTCGATATCGGCAAAATCAAAAAACTCGATGGTGAAATTTTGGAATTGGGGCGCACCTGCGCGCGCCGAGATTTCCGCGATCGCGCGCTGATCCCACTCATGTGGCAGACCATCGCCCGCTACGTGGAAGAGCACAAGGTGCGCTATCTATTCGGCTGCGGCAGCCTGTACACGACCGATCCGGACGAAGTGAGTGAGTGTTTTTCGGTGCTGAAAAAAGACTATTACGCGCCGGAAGCGCTGCGGGTCGACCCCGTGGCCGGTTATCGTTTTGAAAACGTGCGGGACGATCAGCCGGTGGCGGACGCCCACAGCGTGTTTTTAAAACTGCCAAGTTTGATCAAGGGCTATCTGCGCCTGGGGGCGCTGGTGTGCGGACCGCCGGCTTTGGATCGCGAGTTTGGCCCGACCGATTTCTTGGTCTTGCTCGATATTCAAAACTTGAGCGACGAATACGTCAGCCGCTTTGGCATGGTCGGATCGAAGGTGCGCAATGCGGTGGGCTAAACTCGCGGCATTTCTCTCGCTCTGGATGTTTTTCTTTGGCGTGGTCGCACTGATGCATGTATGGATTAGCGTGCTGCACCTGCCCAATCGCTGGAAAATAATCAGCCGCATCACGCGCAGCTATACGCTTTTGCTGCGCGCCATTCTCAACATCAAAGTGACGCTGGTCGGTGATGAGGGCAATCTGGAGCGGGGCGGCTATGTGATCATCGCCAACCACATGAGCTACGTCGACGGCATCGTGCTCGGCAGTCTTTTCCCGATCGTGTTCGTGTCGAAGAAAGAAGTGCGTAGCTGGCCCATCGTCGGCCAGTGGAACATATTGTCGGGGACGATCTTCATCGATCGCCAGCATCGCGCGAAGGTGGGCGCGCTGGTGACCGAGATGAAAAACAAATTGCAGCAGGAAGCCAATATCTTACTGTTTCCTGAGGGAACTTCGACCAACGGCGAGCGCGTGCTGCCGTTTCAGACGGTGCCGCTGGCGGCGCCGCTGCGTAACCGTTCCGTCATCGTGCCGGTGACCCTTGCTTACAAGAGCATCGAGGATCAACCGGTGAACAAGAGCAACCGCGACTTGATTTACTGGTATGGCGACATGGATTTCATGACGCATTTCTGGAAGCTCTTGGCGCTGCGCAGCGTGGAAGTGTTGGTCCCCGTGCAGCCGAAGATCGAATGTTTCAGATATGCGGACAATTCCGCTGGCAGAAAAAAACTTGCCGAGGACTGTTACAATCGTGTCCTCGGCAAGTTTGTCGATCCGGATCTTAATCAGGAAGACGACGAAGAGCAGGAAAGGCCCAGTCTACTGAGTTAATTGCTTCTTGATATTCTCGACGAACTCTTTGAGCATCGAGTCGGCCTTTTTGCGAATGATCGGCTGGCCGAACTCGCCAATTTTTCCCAAGATATTTACGTCGGTCTCGACCACGAACTCGGTCAGGTTACCGCCGAGTTCTTTTAGCTGCATGCTGGTCTTGCCGCTGACCGCGCCCGCCGCCATCTTATCCTTGGCTTCGGCGCGCAGCGCCGCGCGCCAGGTGTCTTTATTTTGTTCTTCGAGGATGATTTTTCCAACCAGGTTCAACTTGATCGGCCCGACGCGGACCACCAGGGCTCCTTCATAGTTGGTGTCATCGATCTTGGTGACTGTCTCAACGCCGGGCAGCGACTTCGCCACCTTGGGCACATCCATCAAAAAATTCCACAACGGTTCGCGGGCTACGGGAATCTGAGCTGTCTGGGTGAATTTCAACGGCGTTTCCCTTTCTTTGCAGGAGCTTTCTTCTTGGCGGGCTTGGCCGCTGGCTTTGCCCGGCCTTGTTGGCGAATGTCAGCGAGTGCTTTTTCCAACGCGCGGCGGACAAACACCGCCGCCATGTCTTTCTTGTAGCCGGCCGAGCCACGGAAATCGCTAACCGGATCGACGGCTCCTTTGGCCTTTTCGCCGGCTTCCGCAAAAGCTTCCGCCTTGAGTGGTTGGCCGCGCAGAACCGCTTCGGCCTCGGTGGCGCGAATCGGCGTGACGCCGACACTGCCTAGTGCAATGCGCACGTCGGCGATATTTTTCTTGGCTTTGTCCAACGTTAAAACCGCTGCGGCCGAGACTGTGGCGTAGTCGTCGGCGGTACGCGGCAGAAACTTGATATAGGCCATGCCCGTGTTCGCTGCCACTTTAGGAATGAACAGCTCCGTGATGATTTCGTCCGGGTTCAATACGGTTTCGTAATAATCGGTGAAAAAGCCGTCGAGCGGAATCACGCGGCTGCCATTGGCCGAGGCGGCTTTGACTGAGGCGCCCAGAGCGATCAAGGTTGGCGGTGGGTCTTGGTTGGGGTCGGCGTGGGCCAGGCCGCCGCCGACGGTTGCCATGTTGCGCACCCGCAGAGTGGCGACGTGGTGATAGGTTTCTGCCAACACCGGCAGTCTGCGTTTGACCAGCGCTGAGGATTCCACTTCACGATGGGTTGCCAGGCCGCCGATGCTGAGACCGCCGTCTTTCACTTCGATGCCGTTTAGGCCGCGCACGCTGCGCAGGCTGATCAAACAAGTCGGCCGTACCAAGCGCTGTTTCATCATGATGACGAGCGCCGTGCCGCCGGCGATGAGCTTGCCGTCGCTGCCCGCATCTTTCAGGTTGGCCTGGACTTCTTTCAGGCTTTTCGGGGTTTTGTATTCGAAGGGTATCATGGTTCCAGTCCTTAGGATTTATTTGGCGAATTGATGCGCCTTCTGAATCGACTCGATGATCTTGTAGTAGCCTGTGCAGCGGCACAGATTGCCCATCATCCAATCTTTGATCTGGTCTTCGTTGGGCTTGGGATTTTCTTCTAACAGAGCAGTGGCTGCGACGACCTGGCCGGGGGTGCAGATGCCGCATTGAAAACCGCCGTATTGGATGAAGCTTTTTTGCACCGGATTGAGCTCGCCGTTTTTCGCCAGTCCTTCGACCGTGGTGATATCTTGGCCGTCGGCCATCACCGCAAGCGTCAAACAAGAGCTAATCATGTCGCCGTTCATCAAAACCGTGCAGGCGCCGCAGACGCCGACGCTGCAGCCCTCTTTGGTGCCGGTAAGACCGACGTCATAACGCAAAAAGTCGATCAGCAAACGGTTAGTCGGGACTTCGGCTTCAACTTTTTTGCCGTTGACGCGCATCTTTATGGTCTTGTTCATCAGAGATCCTTTCTCGATCAGTAACTGGCTCGAATTTAACTGGGAAAACGAACTGGGGGATGTTATAGAAAGAATTCGCCAAAACTGCAAGCCGTTTTTTTCATCTTATGACGGGAAAATACAGCGACCAATTGAGGCTGCAAAGCGAGCCGATCTGGCGCGAAATCATGCGCCATTCGTTTCTCGCCGAGCTCCACGCGGGCACGCTGCCGATGGAGCGGTTCGTCTATTTTATCCTGCAAGATTATGTCTATCTGCTCGATTTCGCTCAGGTGTTGTGCATGGGGGGCGCGAAGTCCGGCAATTTGGAAACGCTTTCGATGTTTGCTCATCATGCGCTTGGCGCGGTCGAGGTCGAGCGCAGCTTTCACGCTAGCTTTGGCAAAGAGCTGGGATTTACCCGCAAGCAACTCGACGAAGCTAAAAAAGGCCCGGTGACCGAGGCCTACATCGCTCATCTGCAATCGGTGGCGCGCGGTGGGGGCTTGGCGGAGCTGGTCGCAGCGGTGCTGCCGTGCTACTGGATTTACGGCGAAGTCGGCCAAGCGCTGTATAAAAACCGGCCGCGCAAGCCAGCGATTTATCGCAAGTGGATTGAGATTTACGCCGATGAATCGTTCTGGTGCCCGGTGCGTAAGCAGATTCAACTCATGAACGAGCTGGGCGCCGCTGCAACCGGCAGCGAGAAAAAGCGCTTGCTGAAGAATTTTCAGTTGAGCAGCCGCTACGAGTATTTGTTTTGGGAGCAGGCTTATCGTTTAGAACAATGGCGTGTCTGAAAGTCACGAGGAGGGCGCGATGATCAAGTTAACCGATGATATGCGTAAGATGATCGACCCGGCACTGGAAAATGGTTGCCCTTGTATTTTGGCCACGGTTTCCGGCGACGGCGAGCCGGACATCGGCTACAAAGGCAGCATGCTGGTGTTCGACGATTCGTCGCTCGCCTACTGGGAGCGCACGCGCCGGGTGCATCTAAAAAATGTTCAAGAAAATCCCAAAGTGATCGTGCTGTTCCGTGACGCCAAGACCAAAGTTGGCCTGCGTTTCCACGGCAAAGTCGAGATCCATGAAAAAGACGCGCTGTGGGAACAGGTGATGGCGCGCACTGTGAAAGAAGAGTTGGACAAAGATCCCGAGCGCAAAGGATTGGCGATGATCATCCGGCTCGACAAGGTGACCAATATGGGCGGACAGGTTTTGATGTCGCGCTGAACCGTTATTGTTTCGAGTTTCGGGTTCCGTGTTTCGGGTTAGGCAGCTGAAGCGAGCTTCACCCCAGAACCGGTACCCAAAACGTTGCGGTTCTACTCGTGATCAGAAGCTGATCACCGAGCGAATGCTCTTGCCGGCGTGCATGAGGTCGAACGCGTCGTTAATCTTTTCCAGCGTCAAGCGGTGTGTGATCATCGGGTCGACTTTGATTTCGCCTTGCATGTAGCGGTCGACGTAACCCGGTAATTGCGAGCGGCCTTTGACGCCGCCGAAGGCGGTGCCGCGCCAGACCCGACCGGTGACCAATTGAAACGGCCGGGTGCTGATCTCTTCGCCGGCGCCGGCGACGCCGATGATGGTCGCCTCGCCCCAGCCTTTGTGGCAACACTCCAGGGCCGCGCGCATGGTTTTGACGTTGCCGATGCATTCGAACGAATAATCGACGCCGCCGTCGGTCATGTCGACGATGACTTCCTGAATCGGTTTGGTGTGCTCGCTGGGATTGATGAATTCGGTCGCACCCAATGATTTCGCCATGGTGAATTTATCCGGATTGGTATCAATGGCAATGATCCGCTCGGCTTTGGCCATCGTTAAACCCTGAATGACGCTGAGGCCGATGCCGCCCAGGCCAAAGACTGCAGCGATGGAACCGGCGCGAACCTTTGCAGTGTTCAAAACCGCGCCGATGCCGGTGGTAACGCCGCAGCCGAGCAGGCAGACTTTGTCGAGCGGCGCGGCAGGATTAATTTTGGCCACGGCGATTTCCGGCAGCACGGTGTATTCCGAAAAAGTCGAAGTGCCCATGTAGTGCAGAATCGTCTTGCCTTTGACTGAGAAGCGCGAGCTGCCGTCGGGCATGAGGCCTTTGCCTTGGGTCAAACGAATCGCGCCGCAAAGATTTGTCCGGCCGGATTTGCAGAACTTGCATTCGCCACATTCGGGAATGTAGAGCGGAATCACGTGGTCGCCGACTTTGATGCTTTTCACATCGGCGCCAACTTCGACGACGACCGCGCCGCCTTCATGGCCCATGATCGCAGGGAAGAGTCCTTCGGGATCTTTTCCGGAAAGCGTGTAAGCGTCGGTGTGGCAAACGCCAGTCGCTTTGATTTGCAATAAGACTTCGCCCTTCCTGGGGTCGGCAACCTCGACTTCTTCAATGACCAGCGGTTTGCCCGCCTCCCAAGCCACAGCAGCGCGCGATTTCATGAAGCCTCCTCGGGATTTCTTCGATTATGAAAAGTTTTTAACAGATTCGCGGTTCGTTGTGAACGTGCTTGTCTCGTCGGGGGTGTCGGGCGAGGTGGAACCCTTCCGGAGCGAAGGCAACAGGGCATCGCTCCGCTCGCCGCCGCTCCTCCAGGGTTTCAGCTCGCCCGACGCGCGGAACGGCTGGAATGACGATGTTTCCGGATGGTTGCAATCGTCAATCTGTTTGTGGGAAGGATAGGAAAATTTCACAAGGGGGATAAGCCTATGTTTCTCGAGATGCGTACATACGTGTTGAAGCCCGGCATGACCAACGATTTTGTTGCAGGCTTTGCCGAAGGGTTGCCGGCGCGCTTGCAATTTTCCAAGCTGTTGGGACTTTTCTGTTCGGAAGTGGGTGGCCTCAATCGGGTGACCCATGTCTGGCCCTATGAAAGCTTCGAAGCGCGCGAGAAGATTGGCGCCGAAGCACGCAAAACCGGCAAGTGGCCGCCGAAAGTGCAGCATCTTATTCTCACACAGGAAAACAAGATCGTTCAGCTGGCGCCCTATTCGCCGCCCTTGCCGGAAAAAAAGATGGGCGAGATTTATGAGTTCCGCACCTACACCTATCAACCAGGTTCGATGCCAACCGTTTTCGAGCGCTGGAGCAAAATCATCGGCGAGCGCACTAAAGTCTCGCCGTTGGTGTTCGCCGGCCAGACGGTCATCGGACCGCTCAACCAATACATTCACGTCTGGGCCTACAAAGACGCCGGTGAGCGCGAGCGGCTGCGGGCGGAAGCAATGAAGCTGCAGGGCTGGCCGCCGGCAACCCGTGAGCTCTTGGTTGCGCAGGAGAATACCGTGATGACGCCAGCCCGGTGCGCGCCGTTTGTTTGATCGGCAAAAGTTTCGGCCTAGTTACACTCGTTACAAAGGGAGAGCCAGATGGCTCTCCCTTTGTTTTTGCTCGGCTTTTGAAATTTGAGATCTGAGATTTGAGATTCCGAGCGTAAGCGCGGACAAGAGCTGGAACTGCGAGAAAATTTCGGCTACATCGTTGCCATGTCTTTTTTTTATCAATCGATCATCCGTCCTTATTTGTTCAGCAAAGATCCCGAAGAGAGTCACGAAAAAATTCTGCGCATTCTCGGTCGCTGCGAGGGGCTTTCTGATTCGCTGGATTTGATTTATCGCGTCGACGACACGCGGTTAAACGTGCAAATCGGCCCGCTGAAACTTGCCAATCCGGTGGGACTTGCCGGCGGCTTCGACAAAAATGCCCTGGCACCCAAGACCATCGCTTCTTTTGGTTTCGGCTTTATGGAAGTCGGCGCGATTACCGCGCAAGCGCAGCCGGGCAATCCCAAGCCGCGTTTGTATCGCCTGCCGGAAGACTTGGCGTTGATCAATCGGCTCGGCTTCAACAACGAAGGCGCTGGGGCGATCGCCGGCAAGCTGGGGCGCTTGCGGGCGCGCGGCGCCTGGCCGAAGATTCCGCTCGGCATGAACATCGGCCGCACCAAGATCGTCGAGACCAAAGACGCGGTGGCGGATTTTCTCTCGTGTTTTGAAAGGCTATTTGCGCACGGCGATTTCTTCACACTCAACGTCAGCTCGCCCAACACCCCCAATCTGCGCGATTTGCAGGAAAAGACTTTGCTGCGCGATTTGCTCACCGCCGTGCAGGAGAAGAATAACACGCTTGCCGGCGCGGCGAAAATCTCACCCAAAGCGGTGTTTGTGAAGATCGCCCCCGACATGGAGTATTCGCAAGTCGATGAGATTCTTCAGGTGCTCGCAGACACCAAGCTCACCGGCGTGGTTGCGACCAATGCCACGGCGTTTCACCGCGAAGGACTGAAATCGGTCAATGGTCCGGAGCCGGGCGGTTTGAGCGGGCGGCCGATCACCGATTTGGTGACGAAATTTATCCGCCACATTTATTCGCAGACGAAAGGAAAATTCCCCATCATCGGTGTTGGCGGTATCTTTGACGCCGAAGACGCTTGGGAGAAAATCAAAGCGGGTGCGAATGCAGTGCAAATCTATACGGGCTGGGTTTACGAGGGGCCAGGAACTGTTAAACGGATCAATCGGGGCTTGTTACGGCTCATGGAGCGGGACGGCTTCAAACGGGTCGCCGACGCGGTGGGCAGTGGCGCCGGCGGCGATAAGGCGCATCACTAATTCAATTCTTTTGAAGCTGCGGTTGGCGCTTGCTGCTTGGGGTCGGCGGATGAAAGCGCGTCGTTCCATTCTACCGATTCGGTATTGTCACGATATTTGTCTAGCAAAATACTTTCCTGTTGATCGCCCTTGAGCTTAATCAGGTCGGGAAATAGCTCGCGGTGAAACAGCCGCGGGCCGCGTCTTTCGTGAGATCCTGCGAAGTCGGCCGCGACAATCCAGCCGTTGGTTTTGTGGAAACGCTCGATCAGCGTGTCGATCAGCGGCAGGTCTATTATTCGCTCGCCGCCCATGAACATGACACCGTCGCTGGCTGGATGGACGGCCCAGAGTCCGGCAATGAGCGAATGCGACTTGCTGCGATCGGCACCGTAGTCGACTAGCCAGAATAGCTTGTCATGGTGCAGCGCTATGTGCGGGCGAATCTGCGCCAGATCGCGCACCACGCAGATCACTTCGTCAAGGTGGGAATTGACGGCGTTTTCCAACACCCATTGCAGCAGCGGTTTGCCGCGCGCGGGTTGCAGCAGGCGTTGCGAACCGGAGAGCTCAACTCGGTCCGCAGCAAGGACGACAGCGGAAATCATAGAAAGAGTTCCATGCGATAATCGCTTGCAGACTGTTCATCGAGGGATTCGGCTGTCTGTCTCTCTTCCTGAGCACTGGCTCGTCCGTGGGTTCTTGTCGATATGGTCGCTTCAATTAGCGTGTTCGTCCACTAGTTGCAAGCAAATTCAGCAGAAAAGAAAAAAACTTTGAGAGGAAAGCCACAATCAATAGCTTAACGCTCAAGGCTTGACGCTGATTTTATTGCAAGCGCTTGCGCTTTTGGGTAACGTCCGAACCATGTCACGCACGTTCAGTATCGAAGTTGCCAAGGATTATTTTAATTTCGCCTCGGCGCATTTTTTGATATTCGCCAACGGCCAACGCGAGCCGCTGCACGGCCACAACTATCAAGTGGGCGTTAAAATCGAGGGCGAGCTCGATCGTGCCGGCGTGGTTTTGGATTTTATTACGTTTAAGCCGATGGTCAAAAAAATCTGCGACTCGCTCGACCATCGCACGATGATTCAAACCGAAAGCCCGATCATCCAGGTGCGCAAACGGCCCAAAGAAATCGAAGTGCGCTACCGGCAGCAAAAAATAATCTTACCCAGGCAGGATGTGATTCTCCTGCCGCTTGCCAACACCAGCACCGAGCTGCTCGCCGAGCATGTTGCCAACCAAATCCGCCGCCAGGTGAAGCAAAAGTTTCACGGCGCCAAGCTGCGCAGCATCGAAGTCGGCGTCGAAGAGGCGCGCGGCCAGCGCGGCTATTTCAAAGGCGAATTCTAGAGCCTAGTGTAGCTTTTCGTACCTATAGTTGAGAATTTGCGCAGCTTGCGCAAACCTTAGTTGCGGACAATAATTTCGATCTCACCACGAAGCGCACGAAGGACACGAAGTTCGGAAAAACGTATACTTCTTCTCTTAGCTTCGTGATCTTCGTGGCCTTCGTGGTGAAAATTTCCTCTCCGAGTTTTGCGTCTTTTGCGCTTTTTGCGGTCAAATCTCTTATCCGATTCGATTGCGGCTGCCGCGCTGGGTGTTTTGTGGTTAGTTCTTCAGGACGTTGGTTACTTGCCGATGGCAAAGATCTGGCGCATCTCCTCGCGCAGCTGTTTGAACTCCTCGGCGCTTGGCTCTTCCATAAAAATTGTGCGTTGCGGCACCTGATCGGCACCCGCAAACGCTGGCGCGACTTGCGGGTAGAGGACAAACTCGGCGATGTCAGCCATCGCCTTCTGACCTTCGAGTGAACAGATGTACTCAATATAGAGCCGCGCGGCGTTGCTGTGCGGTGCTTTGCGGTTCACTCCTAGATAGTTCACGTCGGCGAGATATTTGTTGAGCCGAGCGTAGTCGATCGGCCCTTTGTGCTGGCCGACGTATTTTAAGTAAGTCAGCCCAAGCGCCGCTTCGCCTTTGATCACGGTGTTGACGATGGGCGCGAACGACTCGACAAAGAACGGCTGCTGTTGCGCCAAGCTCTTGGCGAAATCGCGCCACTTGATGCCCTCGTAGGTGTCTAAGTCGTTGAGAAATTGCGCGGTTGTCGTGTGGCGCGACGGGTCGGGGATGGTGATTTTGCCTTTCCATTTCGGCAGCAGTAGATCCTGCAGGCTCTTGGGCGCTTCCTCTTTTTTGACCATCGTCGTGTTGTAGAGAATGCTGATCGGGTTGAAGCGCCAGGGAGTCAGCAGCTGATCGGCTTCGAGAAACTGTTTCGGATACTTGGCGGCGGAGGGGGGCTGAAACTTCGCGAAGATGCCTTCGGACTTGAGAATATACTGCGGTCCTTTGTTGCCTTCGACGACGTCGAAGGGCGCCGTGCCGACGCGCCATTCATTCAACGCGCGCTCTAAAATACCAGTCGCCGAGGCGCGCCAGTACTCGACTTTGATGCCATATTTTTTCTCGAACGGCTCGTTGATGACTTTCATAGTTTGCGGTGGCACGGCGGCGTAGACAATGACTTTGCCTTCTTTCTTGGCGGCTTCAATATCTATGGCTTGGGCCAACAACTTTGCCGGCACAACCAGGCCGAGCAGAAAAGCCAACAACGGTAGCGAATTCCAAAACGCCATGAATCGGGCCTCCCAGCAATTTTTTGCGACGATATGCACGCGGGACTAGCTTGTCAACGCCGTTTCTCTCATAGTAACTGTCAACTTGTACCGACGTAAGGAGATCACGAATGCCATTTCTGGTTCGCGCCGAAGAGGTCACCGGTTTGTTGACGATGGAAGCGGCGATCGACGCCGTCGCAGCGGGCTTTAGCGAGTTCGGCCGCAGCCCCGAGCTCAATGCGCCGCGCCGGCGCATCACCACACCCGACGGCGTGCGCGTGAGCGTGCATCCCGGCGGCGTGCCGGCCTTGGGTGGCATCGGTGTGCTCGCGCACGCCGAGCATGTGGCGGTGTCAAAAGAAGTGCAGACCTATCACAACATGGGCGGGCCGGTGACCGTCTTGTTCGACACCAAAGATTCCTCGCTGATGGGGATCGTTGTTGGCCGCATCGGTGTCGCCGAAATCGAAGCCGAGCGGCCGACGCCCATGCGCACCTCGGCCACCAGCGCAGTGGGCACGCGCTGTCTGGCGCGCGAGGATGCCAAGACCCTGGGTATTCTCGGCGCCGGCAGCGAAGCGAAGTATCACTTGCTGGCTTTTTCTAAAGTGCGCCAGTTCGAGACCGTCAAAGTCTTCTGCCGCACCGAGAAAACCCGCCACGAATTTTGCCGCATGATGGAAAAACTCGTGCCCTGCACGATAAAACCGGTGGCCAGCGCCAAAGAAGCGGTGGAAGATTGCGACGTGGTGCTGACGGCGACCAACTCGAATGTCGCGGTGTTTGACGGCGCCTGGCTGTCGCCGGGAACCCATGTGACTTCAATCATGGGCGGCAACGTCGGCTTGGTCAAAGCCGGCATCGCACAAGTGAAGCGGCGCGAGCTCGACGACACCACGATCCGCCGCAGCGACGTGATCGTGGTCAATTCCCTCGAACAAGCGGTCCAGGACGAGCAGGGCGATCTTTATGATCCGGTGCAAGCGGGATTTCTAACCTGGGAGCGCGTCGGAGAGTTGGGGGCGCTCTTGAACGGGAAAATTGCCGGCCGAACCGGCGCGCAGCAGATTACCTTATTCAAGAACAACGCCGGTCAAGGTATCGCCGACGTCGCGGTGGCGACGAAGGTGTTCAAACTCGCGCGCGAGAAAGGGCTGGGGATTGAATTCTAGACGCATGACGCTGTGGCAGCAGCAAGTGGCTTTATGGCGAGCCTTCTGTTTTCCCGAACGTGGCGAGTCGCAGTCCTTGTCCTCGTTGCGTTGCTCACGGCCGGCACTTACCTGAGGTTTGTCGGCTGGCAGCATCCGCTCGCCAAGTACATCGGCGCTTACAAACATCGAGTCAATACGCTCGGAGAATATATCCGGTACCAGTTAAATCCAAAGCGGTTTTACGACGAGCACAATGCCACAGCCCTGAGCGTTGACTGCGAGCGCATCCGCGATGAGTTGGTGAAGCTGACTCAATCGATCATCTCGCCTGAGCTTTCGACATCATCAGAGACGGTCGTTTGGCGCGAGGGACGCACGCTGCATCTCGGCGATCGCGGCGTCACCGGCAGTGAAGCATTCGCCGCCTGGAAGAATCAGATATCCAAACTAGCTACGACCCAGCACTCGCGCGAGGCGGGCCACTACGGAACTCTGCTTCAATCGCTATTCGCATCGGTGACCATACACGGCGGCAATGCCGGTGAAGACTTCAGTGTGGCGACCAAAAAAGACGGCGAGCTCGAGGTGTGTGGGTGATTCGCACCGATGCTTCGAACAAGTTGAAATCGTTTGAAGCTAAAAGTCGATTTGACCCTATTTCGTTGAGCCTGCTCGGCGCCGCCGATTATAGCGCGAACATGCGCGCGCACTTATCAGAGTGGGCGCTGAGGCGATCGGTCAGCCGATCCAACACCCTGTGCTTGATCCCCGATTCTTTAAGCAGCTTTCGGACGGTCTGCGCCTCGTGTGGCAATCTGCCGGCCATCTCGGAGACCCGCCGGGCGATTTCCTGCTTGTCTAGATGGAGTTCATCCGAGAGCTTCTCCCAGCTTCGTGCAGTTATATCCCGAAGCCGATACTTGCCTACCAGCTTCATCGCGAGCTTGAGTTTCAAAGGGTCGAATTCGCTGTAAGGTAGGACGCTGGCCAGGTCGTAGAGTGGTGCGAGACGGACGCGACCGCCTGCGCCGATCAGGATCGAATAGTTCTTTGCGTGCGCATCGGTGCCAGCCACCAGCCAGTTAAAGGCGACGGCGTCGATGAAGGTCTGGAGGTCCTCTCTGGGGGCGCCGGAATTCTCTCGCAGGAAATCAACTATTCGCCTGACACTCGGCCCGCCTTCATTTTCGTATTTCTTGGTGGGTGGAACCGCGAAAGCCTGACACATGTCTTCCTGATGGATACGAACGATTCTGTCATCGATGACGCGACGGTCGTAGCGCTCGACCACAAAAGCGACCTGATCGCCGAAGCGCATAACCGTAGATGATGCGACCGGCATCCCGAGGGCGCGTGCGAGTGGTCCTGCCGCACGCGGCCGACTTCACGCTCGGAAAGTAGGACAACTAATTCGCCGCTCACGGTTTCGGCCTCTTTGCGTTTTCGATGATGGCATCGATATCGACGGACTGGATCTCACGGCCGCTTCGTCGGCGCGCGGCAACTCCACTCTCGACCGACAAACTAAGGCCGAGGGCGTCGAGCGTTTTGAGAATGAGGCCGATTTCCGCCCGCGGCTTGCCACGCTCGACCTCAAGAACCCAGCGTCGATTGACGCCTACCTTCTTGGCTAGTTCGGCTTGGCCAAGCCTCTGCTTTTTCCGTTGGTCGCGGATCAATGCGCCAATGTCTTTGGCTGTGCGGATTTGCATGGCTACCCTTATGTCACCGTTCGATCACATTCTCTCATTGTTACCGAACGATCACAAGCAGAAAATGTGACCTTTCACTCACATGTTGCCAAGGTGATCGATCGCGCACATAGGGCTCCCGGCGTTGTCGGGATTCGGTCAGTCTATTAGGAGCCCGGCCTAGGGAAAATATCCATTTGCGCAAAATTGTGGACGTCGAATAGTATCTGCAGCAGCTTTCAGATCCATCGACGAGTTCAAGGAACCGGAACCACGCTCGCGTTCATAGCGCGCGGCGAAAGCAAACGAAGACAATCAGCACACAGGAGGCAACAGATGCGCCATAGATGGTTATCCCCCTTGCTTATCAGCGTCACATCCTCGATTGGATTTTCTGGTGGTTTAGCAGCCGCGGAAAGAACGTTCACACTTGAGGAGGCGACGATTGCCGAAGTTCACGCGGCGGTGGCGGCCGGAGCATTGGCGCTTTAGATCCTCTTAATTCAACCATGCAGGCCTGAACATCCCGCTGAAAATTTCAAGCGAAAAACGTAATACTCCAGCTCTGCTCGTAGATTATTTCAATTTTTCTTACTGACTGATTTTTTCGGCATTCGTATTTGCGTTTTAAGCGACGATCTC
>VGTH01000056.1 GCA_016874755.1 Deltaproteobacteria bacterium
CCTCAGTGTGCTTTTCTCTCATCGGCGTATCCTTTCCTGCCTGCGCCAACAGGCAGCCTTTCGTTTTTAGATTCGCGAAAGGGTACGCCTACCTATTTCCTATTTCCACACGCTTTGATCATAGCTCAAGATCAATCAAGCGATGAACATCCCAAGCCAGCAAGCCTTCTTTGCTTTTACGGAAGTGCTACCGCTTGCGCATGCAGAATGATGCCTAACGTATTAAGTGAACTGCCGATTCATCCGCGGGTTATTATGCCACCCGCAATTTTGACTCTGGCAGAATCTCCAGTAATATCGGCCAACTTGCTACTCCTGTCAATCGTCGCTGCCGACAAACGCTGCCGTAGCGGCGGGTTATCCAGATATCAGCCCGCGGTATAGCACAGCGCCGCTCAGCGAATCTCAACCCGAAATTCCTTGAGAAGCCGTTCGGCTCTTTCCTCTCCGAACTCCCTCACCATCTCCTCCCACAACGGTGATTTGCGAATCTTTTGCTGATAAGCCCTCGTCATTTCATCAAGCATCCCCGCGGCTTCTCTGTGTGAACGGCAGGCGATCGCTGCCGCTGCGATTTCCTCCTTGACTCGCGCTGTCGCTAACGCATAGCGTTAGCCAGTTAGCCCACACCGATCTCACAGGGAGGAACTGGCATGCCAAGGATCAAGGTATTCGTCGATAAACAAGACCGCAAGAAAGTTCTCGAACAGACGCGGCTCATCGAAGCTTACGATGCCTTCGTGCTGGTCGAGGCGAGCGACGCCGTGCTGCGCGCGCTCGCGCGCCGCTATCCGGTGGAAGACATCAGCAACCAGTACGCGCTGCAAATCGGCCAGCGCTCGGTCAATCCGGCGGCTCGCGGGCGTAAGCGCGGCGTCGATCAGATGACCGCCGGACTAGCCGACGGTCCGCACCATTACGTCATTCAATTCATCGGCCCGGTGAAGCAAAGCTGGTTGACTGCCGTGCGCGCCACCGGCGCCAAGCTGCGCAACCCCTACGGCAATTTTGGCTACATCGTATGGGCGCGGCCAGCCATGCTGGCCAAGATTGCCGAGCTGCGCTTCGTTCACTTTGTCGAGCACCTGGCACATCAGGCTCGTTTGGCCCCCGGCCTCACGGGCCCGGCGGCGCGCGGCGACGGCGACTTGCCGCGCCGGCAGGTGCGCCCGGGTGTCTATTCGGTCGAAATCTTCGATGCCAGCGACACCGAAAGAATCGCCCGCGCCGCCCGCACACTAGGCTTCAAAGTCTTATCAAAGGAAGCGCGGGCAAAGTTGCTATTGGTCGAATCGACGGAAAACGCCGCACCGAGGCGCAAGCAGCTGCAAGATCTTTGCACCGTGCACGGCGTGCGTTTCATTCGCGAGCGGGCGCTGCGCCGCACGTCGAACAACGTCGCCACCGGCATCATGGGCAACGTTTTTACGGCGACGGCGACGAACGGCCTCAAGCTCGCCGGCGATGGCGAAGTCGTCGCGGTGTGCGACACCGGCCTGGACACCGGCGACACCAGCTCGATTCATGCCGACTTCGCCGGCCGCATCGTCGCGATCAAGAGCTATCCGATCACGCCCGATTGGAATTCGATCATCTTCAACACCAACGGCGACGACGGCCCGGCCGATCTCGACTCCGGCCATGGCACCCATGTCGCCGGCTCGGTGCTCGGCAACGGCGCAGCTTCGAGCAGCGGCCCGGCAGTAATCCGCGGCCATGCGCACAAAGCCAAGCTGGTCTTTCAAGCCATCGAGCAAGAGATGAAATGGCGCCCCAACGCGCCGGCGTGGGCCCGAGCGGAGCGCTATCTACTCTCCGGCATTCCGGCCAATCTCCGCCCGCTGTTTCAATTTGCCCGCAATCAGGGCGCGCGCGTTCACTCAAACTCCTGGGGCGGCGGCGACGCCGGCGCCTACGACGATCAATGCGAGCAGTTCGATCAGTTTGTCTGGGACAACAAAGATTTCTGTTTTGTCATCGCCGCCGGCAATGACGGCACCGACAACGACGGCGATGGCAAGATCAATCTCACCAGCGTCACTTCGCCCGGCACGGCGAAGAACTGCGTCACCGTCGGCGCCTGCGAGAACTTGCGTCCCGAATTCAACACGGAAAAATACGGCGAATGGTGGCCGGGGGATTTTCCGGTCAATCCGATCAAGGGCGACCCGATGGCGAACAACGCCGCTCAGGTGGTCGCGTTCAGCAGCCGCGGCCCGACGCTCGATGGCCGCGTGAAACCGGAAGTTGTCGCGCCCGGCACGTTTATTCTCTCGACGCGCTCATCGCGCTTGGCGCCCAACAACTTTGCCTGGGGCGCCTACCCGACCAATCATAAATATTTTCACATGGGCGGCACCAGCATGGCGACACCGCTGGTCGCCGGAGCGCTGGCAGTGATCCGCGAGTTCCTGCGCAAGAAGCGCAACATCGCCAACCCGTCGGCGGCGTTGCTCAAAGCGCTGTTGATCGCCGGCGCCCAGCGTTTGACCGGCACCGCGCCAGTGGGAACCATTCTCGACAATCACCAGGGTTTTGGCCGCGTCAACCTCGACCGCTCGCTCAAGACGCCGCTTCTCACCGTCGACGCGCCGGGATTAACCACGGGAGAAAAAGCGACGTTCACCGTGGCGGTGCCGACCAGCAGCAAGGCCCTGCGCATCGCCTTGGCCTACACCGATTTTCCCAGCGACACGCTGGTGAATAATTTAAATCTCATGGCCACCGACCCGAGCGGCAAGCGCTACATAGGAAACCGTTCGAACGTCAGCCAGGGACCGATCGTCTTCGACGCCAACAATAACGCCGAAGCGATTCACGCGAGCAACGCGAAAAAAGGCAGCTGGAGCGTCGAAGTCATCGCCTCCAACGTCACTTCGGTGCGGCAAGACTTCGCACTGGCGGCGGTGTTGATCTGATTCTGCGTATCAAACTAAGGGAGCGCGAAAAGATACGCCACACTGTCGATCGAGCAGGGAAACCGGCCTAGGGATATCACCGCGAAGGGCGCGAAGGACACGAAGTTCGGAGAAAACTTTTTGATTATCTTCTCCTCGCCTTCGTGATCTTCGTGCCCTGCGTGGTGAATATTTTCCTCTGAAACTTTGCGTCTTTGCGCCTTTGCGGGCGATTCTTCCGGTCGGTTGCGGACTTTGGTGGTGAAAAACCAACGCTCTCAGCGTGCGCGCGGCTTCAAATCCCATGCGTACACATCCTCGCCAGGGTTGGCTTTGAAGTCGAAGCGATTACTGACGCCCTGTAACCCTTGATACTGATAGAGCCACGCCACCGGCGCTTCATCGAGCAACACCGACATGGCGCTCTGTAGGAGCTTCAAGCGCTTCGCCGAATCGAGGGTGGTCTGCTCGGCATCCAACGCCGTATCCACTGCGGGGATCGAATGCTCCAGCCGTTTGGTCACGCCGGTGCGAAAATATTGGTGCAAGTACTCGCTCGGGTCGACCACCGAGCCGCGGCCGAAAATATACATGCCGACCTTGCCGTTCTGAATCGCCGCAAAGCCGCTGTCCTGATCCTGGGTGCGAATCTTGGCGCGAATGCCAACCGCGCCGAGCATGCCGCCGATGGCCTCGGCGACGTCTTTTACTTTGTTGTACTGGCCCAGCGGCACTAGAAATTCGACTTCGAAGCCGCTCGGATATCCCGCTTGCGCCAGCAACGTTTTCGCCCGTGCCGGATCGTAGTTGTATTTCGGCTTGAGCTCGCGGCTATAGCCGTATTGGTCCGGCCCCACCGGTGCGTCCATGGGATAGGCGAATCCACCGAGCACGTTCTTGGTCAGCGCGTTGCGATCAATAGCGTAGTTGACCGCCTGGCGCACCTGTTTGTTCTTAAACTCCGGCACCGAGCTATGCATGCCGAGGAACATGATGTTAATCGTGCGCGCGCTTTCGATGCGCGCGCTGCCGCTCACCCGCGCGGCGCTCTCGGGCGGCACGTTGGAGATGACATCTACTTCACGATTGAGCAAGGACGTAATCGCCACTTCGGATTCCGGAATGTTACGAAAGATCACCTCGTCCACCGTCGGCCGGCGATCGCTGCGGCTGTAGCCCTGAACTTTTTCCACGACAAACCACTGGCCGCGCACCCAGTCTTTCAGCTTATACGGCCCGGTGCCGAGCGCGAGCTTATCCGCCGCGGCGGCGCCCAAACGATCGTAGGCCGCTTTGTTGGTGATGAAGCGCTGCGCCAAGCGAAACGCCAGCGCAGCATCCGGTTTCTTGGTCTGCAGGCGCACGGTCAGCGGGTCGATAGCTTCGATGGACGAGACATGCGCGATGCTGCTTCTCTGCTTGCTATCCGGGTCGTTGAGAATGCGCGTGTAGGAATGGACCACGTCGGCGGAACTAAACTCGCTGCCGTCGTGAAACTTGATACCCTTCTTGAGCTTGAACACCCAGGTGGTCGGGTCAGGGTTGCTCCACGACTCGGCGAGGATCGGCACTAACTTTCTCTGACTCCAGTTCCACTCAACCAACGGCTCGATCACATGTTTCCAAGTTGGATAGACCTGCGTGGTCGAGTGGGCATAGGGATTGAGCGTTTCCACTTGCACGCCCGGCAGCGCAATCGTCGCGGTCACCTTCTGTCCCTTTTGCGCCAACGCGCGATCCGCGGTGCCGCCGCCCAGCGCCAGCACAACAAACAACGTGATTAAGCGAATTTTCCAAATGGCCATGACTTCCTCCGACCTAGGTTCGCTGATACCGCTGCTGCCCCATTTGTTGCACAACTGCTTGTCGAAAAAAAGATGTAAATTCGGACGAGTTGCAATCTCGCCGGTTTCGATTTAGAGCAGCATGATCGATGTGCGCGTGGCGTAGAGTGGAGAAGAGCAGAATGCCGATTAAACGTTCCATAAAGAGACTTAGATTTGTTGTCGCAATGCTTTGCGCCCTGAGCCTGCCGATTCCAATCTATGGTCAACAGAGCAAAGCGCCAGCGGAGTGGGAGAAGCTGGTCGAGGCGGCGCGCAAAGAAGGCAAGGTCACCGTCTCGCTGCCGGCCAGCGCCGAACTGAAGCGGCAAATCGAGGAACAATTTAAGAAGCGCTTTGCCATCGAAGTGGAGGTGTTTACGGCCCGCGGCAGCGCCGGCGTGCGGCGCATGGCGGAGGAGTTCAAAGCCGGCGTGCGCCATTTCGACGTGCACATCGGCGGCTCGAACTCGATCATCTCAGGCATGTTGGATGAAGGCATCATCGACGCCATCGAGCCGTGGCTGATGCTGCCGGAGGTGCGAGAGCCAAAGCAATGGTGGGGCGGTCACATGTGGGTCGATAGCGCCAAGCGCTTTATTTATACTTTTCAAGCCTATCTGCCGGAAAGCATCTGGTACAATACGGAAATGGCCAAGCCGAGCGAGCTGCGCTCCATGGACGACTTTCTCAACCCGAAATGGAAAGGCAAAATCGGCTTTCTTGACCCGCGCACGCCGGGTGGCGGCGATGCGCACTGGTCGTACATGTGGCAAGTAAAGGGCGAAGAGTATCTCAAACAGCTCGTGGCCCAAGACTTGTTGCTGGGCCGCGATCAGCGCGTGCTCTCGGAAAACCTGGCGCGCGGTCGGATCGCTATTTTGGTTGGCAACACCTACTATTCGTTTCAACCGTTCGTGAAAGCCGGCCTGCCTGTGAAGCCGCTACCGACACCGAAAGAAGGAGTCTTCGGCACCGGCGGCAGCGGCAATTTGGCGATCATCAAAACGCCGGCCCATCCGAACGCGACCAAAGTGTTCGTCAACTGGCTCTTGAGCCGCGAGGGACAAGAAGTCTTCTCACGCGGCCTGGCGCAGGCGACGCGCCGGCTCGACGTCGACACCACATGGCTGCGCGAAACCGGCACAATCGCGGCCAAGGACGTGATGACACCAGAGGAATACTGGCGCGTAGAAAATCAGGCCGAAGATAAACTCGACAAGCTGCGCAAACCGGCGGTGAAAGCGGCCCAGACGCTGTTAAAATAAAAGTAGCGGTAGGGGCAACCGGCTGGTCGCCTGTCCCAACCGAAACGAACGGGACATTTCGACAATTGCGACCGAACGAAAGGATTTTACATGGCTAAGAACGCGACGAACCGCGATGCCAACTTCGAGATTTTAGAAGGATATTTCAAGCAGTACCCCGACGTGCCCAAGGAGACCATCGTCAAGCAGCACATGCTTAGCCTGGGCCATTGGTTCAGCGATGCGGCGCTCGACGCCTGCGCGGGCGCCCTGGTGAAATCCTATCGTTTGTTCTCCTACGATCTAGTGCCGATGTCCTATTTCAAGCGCAACGAGCACCGGCGAGTGCCTGAGCACTTCGTGCTGATCAACGGTCCGTACAACATGCGCCCGGTGGCGATCCAGACTTCGCTGTCGCCCGATTCGCCCTATCTCATCGACATCGTCGATGGCCGCATGGTCATGACCGTGGACGGCCGTGAGGTCTGTGAGATTCGCGTGCCCAAGACGCCGGACTACTATAGCAAGAGCCTGCCCGACGGCACGCCCTACCATGAGATCGTCGCCTTCGCGTCGTTCATCACGATTTTTCGCAACTGCCAATACTGGGGCGCCAAGGAAGAGTGCAAATTTTGCGATATCAATGAAAATGCGCGCCAGATGAAGCTATCGCGCGACTTTACGCTCAACGCGCCGGTAAAATCGGTCGAGGACGTCGTCACGGTTTGCGCCTACGTCGCCAATGACGCCAAAAAAATTGGCGCCGGCCAGGGCTTTGTCCTGAGCGGCGGCACGATCACGAAAACCTTGCACAGCAAAAGCGAAGCCGATTTCTACGTGCCCTATATCGAAGCGATCAAGAACATCGGCAGCACCCCGCGCATCACCTTCGAGGTCAACGCCCGGCCGCGCGAAGAAGTGAAGCGCTACAAAGACGCCGGCGCCGATCACATCCACTTCAACATGGAAGTGTGGGACAAGCAACTGTTTCCGTGGATCAACCCCGGCAAGGCCGAGCGCGTCGGCTGGGACAACTGGGTGCGCTGGATGGAAGATGCCGTGGAGGTGTTCGGCAACGGCATGGTGCAGCCGAGCTTCGTCTCGGGCATCGAAATGGCAAAGCCGCACGGCTTCAAGACCGTCGCGGAAGCGGTTGCCTCTGCGACGGACTGTTTTCAGTATCTGATGCCGCGCGGCATCATGCCGCGGCCGCAGCAGTGGCGCCGCGAGCCGGCGACGGCGCTCTGCAAAGAAGCCGAACAGCCGCCGGTGCCGTTGGACTACTACATTCAGATGACCCGTAGCTGGTATGAGACGTACGACAAAAATCGCGACAAGCTGCCCAAGTTCGGCACCCGCAAAGCCGGCCTACTGGCCGAGCGCAATTTGCTCGGCCCGGTGCACGGCTCCTACGGCGACTATGCCATGCTGAAAGAAAACCTGTTCCCGGTGGACGTAGAAGAGCAGATCAACCGGCGCAGCGTGCCGTGGAAAGATATCGAGGTAGGCGCCCATGTTTCATGATATTTCAGAGAAAATGCAGCAAGTAATGCGCGCCATGGAGGAACAGCTCGAGCGCGATCAACGTTCGCTGCGCAGCGTCGACACCGACGTGGCGCGCGTGCTAACACTACTCGCGATTTCGGCGCCGGCCGGAGCCTTTTTGGAATTGGGCAGCAGCGGCGGCTACTCGAGCATTTGGCTGGCGATCGCCGCCAAGATCAAAGGCGTGAAGCTTACCACGGTGGACCTCGACGAAAATAAAGTTGCACTAGCGCGCGAGAACGTCGCCAAAGCCGGCGCCGAAAATCAAGTGCAAGTTTTTCATGGCAACGCCTTCGACTACGCCGGCCAATCGGAACCGCTGGCGTTTTGCTTCTCCGACATCGAACCGCCGGAGAACAACGCAAAAATCTACGAACTGATCGTACCCCGCCTGGTGCCCGGCGGCTGGCTGGTGGTCGACAACGTCACCTCGCCGCGCCATCAAGCCGATTTCATCAAGCGCGCCTACAGCGACCCGCGCGTCGACGCCGTGCTCTTGCCCTTCCCCAAGGGCGATATGATTTGTCGGAAAATCTGAACTCGCACAACTGAGCGACAAGCCTTAACCAACCGCACATCCCCGATGCCACCCCAACACAAGGGGTGGCACATAATCCCAATGGTCCGATCGACCGCACAACAATCCGCCTTTTTCCATCCCACACAGCCACAGATTTACCCGCGCACTGGCCGCTCTTCTTCGGTAGCGGCGCGCTCGCGTAGCGGCTCCACACTGAGAATTAGGCTCTGGAGGTTTTTATGCTGCAAGGCGAGCGCCGCCGATCGATCGATCGCTTCTAACAACTCGTCAATCTGCTGTTCATCTTCATTGCGGCTTGGCACAGGCCGCGCCTGCCTGCCGGCGTTGCGCACGCAGTCGAGGATTTCTTTGATGCCGATGGTTTCCGGGTCACGGCCAATGACATAAGTCTGTTGGTCGGCCAATGCCAGCACGAGACGATGATCCTCGAACATTTCCATAAAGTCGCGCGTCAGTCCGGCGGGAATGCGCAGCAGCGCGGCGACATCGGCCACGCTCAGCGCATCGCGGCCGTGATAGAAATTGCGGCCAATGAGCAGCATCATCTGCAGCGCGAGTTTCTCGCGCCCCGCCGGGCTATGGGCCAGAAGCTCGCGGTCGGGTTGGTAGAAACGCAGATGCTGGTGCGCATAGGCCACCTGCGCGCCCAGTAGCACAATTACCCAGCCGATATGCAGCCAAAACAAAAACAGCAGGAGTATCGCGAAGCTGGAGTAGATCGCATAGTACTGCGTCGATGACGCGACGAAGACCGCAAAACCCCAACCCACAGTTTGCCATAGGATCGCTGCCACCAACCCGCCGATCAGCGCCGAGCGCACTCGGACCTGGGTGTTGGGAATAAAAATGTAAAAGAAGGTGTAGGCGCCCCAAAGGGTCAGATAAGGCAGCAAGCGCAGCAGGCCGAGAATCACTGCACCGAACGGCTCAAGGGCGATCAACTTTTGGACAAAGGCGCTGCTCTGCAGCGTCGCGGTGATCGTGAGGGCAGAGAAAATCAACACGGGGCCGACGAGAATCACGCTCAGATAGTCGCTGAACTTGCGCGCCCAGGTACGTGGCGAGCGCACGCGCCACACGTGGTTGAAAGCATCTTCGATGGTCGCCATCAACGAGAGCACGGTGAGAAACAACGTGATCAGCCCGACACTGCCCAAGGCACTAGCGCTCATGCGGTCGACGAAGTTAAGCAGCGCATCGATGATGTCTTCACCCTTGTCGCCAAGTGGCTCCAGGGCTTCGAGCAGCGCCGGCTCCATGCGATTGTGCACGCCGAAGGCTTTGAGAATCGAAAAGATCACCGCCAGCGCCGGCGCCAACGACAACAAGGTTTTGAAGGCCAGCGCCATCGCCTGGAGTTTTACGAGATTTTCGAAGAAATCTCGCGTCACCATGACGATGATCTTGACGACCGTGTGCGCGGCACGACCCGCCCACGACGCACCGACCGGTTCACTATCGTAGATACGGTCGAACACCCGTGTCTTGAACTGCTGCAGCGGACGTTTCGATTCTTGCGCGCGCGTCGTCATGGGAAGAAAAGCCAAGCGCAAAGGGCTAGCCGGCAAGATAAAAGCCCGAGGGGAATTTCATCGAATCTTCTGTTTCGGTCTTTGACCGCTCATCTCGGATCTTTGTAAAGCTTACCAGCTTTGTCCGAACACGACAAAAGCGCATCGGTGGGCGTGATCGATCACGCCCCTACATCCGATCTTTTTCGCGTCGTGGGCATTTTTCGCGGCCATCGGTTTTGCGTTCTTTGCGTTCTTTGCGGTAGATTCATCCCTTCCGAAATTATGCCAACACCAACATCGACGAACGCTCCGTTGCGCCGGGCGCTCAACACCCCGGGCCTGGCGGCCGTGACATTTTTCTGCGTTGCCGGCGGGCCGTTCGGTTTGGAAGACGCAGTCGGAGCCGCAGGGCCACAATTGGCGCTGCTCGGCATTGTTTTGTTGCCTTGGTTCTGGAGTTTTCCCACCGCGCTGATGACCGCCGAGCTGTCGACGGCCATGCCGGAGGATGGCGGCTATGTCGTCTGGGTCGAAAAAGCCTTCGGCCGCTTCTGGGGCTTTCAGGAAGGCTGGCTCAGTTGGCTCTGCAGCTTCGCCGACAACGCGCTTTATCCAGTTATGTTCGTCGACTATCTCGCCTATCTGCGCGGTGATATGTCGCCGACGGAACGCTGGCTCATCGGCGCCAGTTTGGTTCTGGTCATCACCTGGTTGAACATCCGCGGCATCCAACTAGTCGGCTTCATGTCGGTGATCTTCACATTGTTCGTCCTCGCGCCGTTCATCGTCATGATCGTCCTCGGCGCGCCGCGGGTGGAGACCGCGCATTGGTTCGCGTCCAGCGGTGACGCAAGCGGCAGCGTCAACTGGGCTTTGCTCATGAGCGTGCTTTTATGGAACACCAGCGGCTGGGACAATGCCGGCTGCTGCGCCGGTGAAGTCGCCAACCCGGCGCGCAGCTATCCGCGCGCGATGATCGTTTCAGTTATCGTCGTCACGCTTGTCTATCTCCTCCCTTTGCTCGTCGGCGTGAGCATCGACACCGATTGGGCGCAATGGAAAGAGGGCGAGTTCCCTAAAATCGCCGCCCAGGTCGGCGGCGGTTGGCTCGGCACATGGCTGACCGTGGCGGGCTTGGTGACAGCGGCGGGCATGTTCAACGCGCTTTTGTGCACTTCCTCGCGTGTGCCCTTTGCCATGGCCGAGCGCCGCATGCTGCCGCGCGGCCTTGCGGCGCTGCACAAAAAGCACGCCACGCCTTGGCGCTCGATCGTCATCAACAGCCTCGGCGTCGCGGCGCTGATCCCCTTCTCGTTTCAGGAATTGATCGAAGTCGACATGTTTCTCTACGCCGCGTCGATGATTTTGGAATTCGCCGCGCTGGTCTGGTTACGGATCAAAAAACCGGAAATGACTCGCCCCTATCGCGTCCCCGGTGGCACCGCCGGCGCGGTCGCGCTTAGCATTCCTCCGACGGCACTTTGCTTTCTCAGTATTGGCCTGGCGAACCACGCCACGCTGTACGTCGGCGTCGCAGGGATAGCGCTGGGCCTCCTTGTCTATCGCTGGCAAAGCTGACGCAGCGCTGTGAATGAGCTTGAAGCGCCGCCGAATTCGTAGCCGACCCGGCTTGCAACGCTATTTGTAAATCCGGCCAATAAATCCTTCCTTCTCCAACTCCAAAACCAAACTATCGTCGACAATGTCGTCGACCTTCATCGTGCTGCCCGGTTTGCGCGACACGGCGTCTTTGACTTGGGTGTCCATGCCCTCGCGATTGACCAGCGGCACTTGCTCGAACAGCTTGGCGCTCGACTGATAGGCCGCATCCAGGAAAGCCTCGTTGTTGTGGCGCGTGTATTTCGCCATGATTTTTTTGCTTTCTTCTTTGCGCGTCTTGTAAAAGTGCGTGCTCTCGATCAGCGCCATCAAGAGCCGCTTCATCGTGTCGCGGCTATTCTTGACGAAAGCTTTCGACGCCGTCGGGCAAACGTAAGGGAACGGAAATCCTTTGGGGAAATCCGCCGTGCTGGCAAGAATGCGGTGCGGCATGCCATGGGTCAGATGAATCACGCCTGGCGGCGCCGGGAACGCGATGATGCGCCCGGTGCGAAACGCCGCGGCGCGCTCGGTGGATCCACCGACCTGGAGAATCGCCACGTCCTTATCGGCTTCCAGCTTAAGCTCCTTGAGAAAGATGCGCGCCGCGACATCGGATGAGCTACCGACGCGGCTAATGCCGATGCTCTTGCCCTTGAGTTGGGCGGCCGACTTGATCGACTCATGCACGACCAAGTCATAGGGCAGCGTGTTAATGAAGCAGCCGACGGCGACCACGCTCGCCCCGCCCACGGCCGCGTTGGCAATCGCGCCGCCGGAAATATTTCCCACCGCCACCGAACCCGCCACCACCGCGGAAATCGTCGTCGTCGAAGAGGGAATATAGATCAACTCGACGTCGAGGCCGTACTTTTTGTAGGTGCCGCGCTCCTTGGCGATATACCAATTGGCGTTGGGCGCATCGACGGAACTGAACGCCAGCGTTTGCTGCTGCGCCAAAGCGTCAGACACGGCCACAAAAAACATGAGCGACAAGCCCGCCCACAGGGTCATCTTGCATCGCTGTTGCATCGGACACCTCCGCGATAGGTTGACCAGAGATGGGCGTTCTTACCTCAAGAACTCGCCGCAAGCAAGGAGAAACTGCACGGGGAAAACCATCCGACGGATCAGTCGCATCAGACCGATCCGTCGGACGCCAAGAGTAACACTAGTTCTGCTGAATCCCGTAGCGGCGTGCAAACATATAGTAGAGAATCGCCACGGTAACGAGAATCACTGTCCAGATAACGCCGAAGGCGGCCAGCTCGCCGACCTGGGCGTTTTCCCAGAGCTCGAAGATGGCGACGGACACGACCGGGGTTTGCGGGCTGACGAGCAGCACGGACATGGAGAGTTCCTTGGCCGAAAGCAGGAAGATGAAAATCCACCCGCCTAAGAACGACGGAGTGATCAGCGGCAAAATGATTCGGCGCATGGAGCTGAACCAAGACGCGCCGGAAACGTAGGAGGCTTCTTCCAATTCTTTGTGCAACTGCAGTAAGCCGGAATGGTTGTAACGAATACCATAGGGAATGTAGCGCGTCGCAAAGGCGATCAGGAGAATCCACAGCGTGCCATATACGGGAATCGGCACGAAAAGATAGAAACGCAAAATCGCCAGGCCCATGACGATACCGGGAAACATCAGCGGCAATGTCGTCAGAAAGTCGAGCAGCCAGCGGCCGCGAATCTTGGTGCGCACGAGAATCCACGACGCCAACAGCGTTAACGCCATAACGAAGGTGGCGCTACCCAGACCGAGCAGCACGCTATTCTTCACCGAATCGAGGAGCTTGGGGAAATGCAGCGCCGTGACGTAGTTCTTGATCGTGAACTTCGAGATCGCCTCGATCGACGGCTGCATGTAAAACGGCAACAGCGACGCCCAAAGAATGATTAGAAATGGCAGCAAGAGCAGAATCAGCGAGTAGGCCAGCAAGCCGGCGCCGGTGACATAGCGCCAGCGGCCCAGGCTGATCAGCGCCGGGCGATAGCCCTTGCCGGTAACAGTGTGGTAGCGGTCGCCTTCGCGGGTGATGCGAAAATAAAAATAGAGAGTAATACCGACCACCACCATGAGCAGCACGGCAAAAGCCCCGGCGCTGCCGTATTGCGGCGGCAGCTTCTGCGCGTCGAGGTAAATCGATGTCGTCAGCACGCGGATATCGCCCGGCAGTCCGACCAGCGCGGGAATTTCAAAAGACTCGAAGGTGCGAATAAAAATCAGCAGCATGACCGAGAAAAGCGCCGGCAGCATGAGCCGCAGCGAAACCTTGCGCATGGTTTGCCACACCCGCGCGCCGCAGGCGGCCGAGGCTTCTTCGAGCGACGGGTCCATCGAGCGAAACGCGGCGGCCAGCATGAGAAAAACGAAGGGCGACCATAACAGCGACTCAATCAGCACCATGCCGAACATGGAGTAAACGTTGAGGACCGGTGTGGTTTGATTGAAAATGATTTTCAGCCAATAGTTCACCGGCCCAGCTTTGCCGAGCAGCAACAGCCAACCGATGGTGTAGAGAATGAACGGCGTGCCAAAGGACGCAAACGCGGTGAAGTAGCCCAGGCCGCGCAGCGGACTATCGGTGCGCACGACGATCCAGGCGATGGAACCGCCCAAGGTCGTGGCGCAGACAGCACTCAACACCGAGAAGTAAAACGAATTCAAAAACGGCCCGATGATCTGCAATCCGCTCAGCAAATCGCGGTAATATTTGAAGGTGAACTGATCGATCTCGCCAGTCAGCTTGCTGGTAAACAGGCTGGTTTGAATGACGGAGTAGAGCGGCGGCAAAACCAAGTAAGCCGTCACCAGCGAGACGCTGATCATGACGCAGGTGGCGACATCGAAGCGGGAGGCGAGGTTGGCCGACAGCGACGCGCTGTCGCTGTTGGTTTTCAGCGGCAGATCAATAGTTTCTGTAGGTTGCTTGGCCATGATTCAGATTGCTACTTCACAAAGATGCTGTTGAAAATATCCACCCATTCGTTGCCCTTGTCGAATTGGTTATCGGGGTTGACGTAGTAGGCCTTGTTGAAACGGCCGCCGCCCGGCTTCAGGTCTACTTGTTTGGCCGGCAACTTCGGATGGGCCGGCAAATAGTTCGACTGCTGGTAGACGCGCTGGCCCTTCTCCGAAAGAATAAAATCGATCAGCAGCATGGTCGCGTGCGGATGGGGCGCGAATCGGCCGATGCCGACGTTGTTGATGCTCGCGGTCGCCGGCTCGTGCACCTGCCACTCCACCGGCGCACCGAGATTCTTGCTAATGAATGCGTGATGATTGAACATCTGCAGCGCCAACGGATATTCGCCGGCAATCGTCAGATCGAGCACCTGGCGATTGCTTGCGGTCGTCTTGGCGATGTTTTGCTGTCGCAACTTTTGCAGATAGGCGCGGCCGGCTTCATTGCCCATGGTGTTGAGGATCGTGCCAACGAACATTGGCGCGCCCGAGCCGCGGCTGGTCGACCACATCATTTGGCCTTTCCATTTCGGATTGAGCAGATCTTCGTAGGTCTTCGGCACTTCGGCCGCTTTGACCATGCGCGTGTTGTAGCCGGTGGCAAAAAAGTACAAATTGGTTGCCGCCCAAAAACCATTGGCATCCTTCAGCTCGGCTGGGTACTCGGCAAGATAGGGCGAGTGGAAGCGCTGCAAATAATTCGCCCGCCGCACCATGGTCGGCGACACCGTGCCGTCAATCATGTCGACCTCGTAGCGCTTGGCGCTGTACTCGGAGATCATGCGCTGGACGATGTTCTCGGTGTTGGCGCGGAAGAACTCCATCGTTATGAATGGGTATTCTTTTTCGAACGCGACTTTGAGCGGCCGCACCACCTGATCGACGATCAGCGTTGTATACCAGGAGACCTTGCCTTCTTTTTTGGCGCCTTCGACCAGAATCTTCTGACGGTCGGCAGATTTGAGATTGGCAATGTCCTCGACCGATGCCGCCATGGCGAGGCCCAGCCAACCAAAGATAAAGGCGCAGCATAACAACCCATTCAGACGAACCATCTGCGAGCCCCCTCCGTTCGTTCCATGCAATCGCTGCCCGAAGCTAGTCCTTCTGCCCTTAAGTTGTCAAGGTAAATGAGCAGCGCAGGGCGACCAACCGGTCGCCCCTAGAGCTCAGGGCGAACGGCTTGGAGACTAAAGCCATCGCAAGAGTGCTTTCATGCCGCCTGTCGAAGTATTCTCGCGATTTTTTTCATCTGCTAGTTTCTGTTGCCCGATCTTGCTTTAGCTTCGAGCAGTGCCCGCAGAATATCCTCCGCCTTGGCGGCATCCACCCGCGACGCGTCTTGCCAAATCACTCGGCTGTCGGCGGCCCGACTCAAAGCAGCCTCGGCTGCCTTGGTGTCGGTATTGCCGTCGGTTAGCAGCACAATCTTGGTTAAATGATTCGCTTCGCTCAACGCTTGCAATTCGTACAAACAGCCTCGGCTATTCTCCGACAGCCCGCGTAGATCCATTAGCACACGATCCGCGCGGCCAACCAGCGCCATCAAAACGCTCTGCCAAGTCGTGTCATAACAATAAAAATCGTTGACGCGATAGCGTCCGTCAGCGTCGGGCCGGGTATCGAGCTTTGCCAATTGCTCCTTGAGCGTCGCTTCATCCTTTATGTAGCGTTGGGCGATCGAGCCTTCCATGTAGGCAAACAGATCGTCCGGCGCCAGCGTGCGCGACGCGAGGTCGCTGCCGGCGATCAACACGACCGAGCCGGAGTAGCGCCAGCGCTCGATAATCTGATCGAACAACCATTCAACTTCGGCGTCGCGGCGGAAGACCCGTAACACGAGCAGCACCGGCGCCGCGCCCTCTTTTTTCAAGAAGGGCGCCGCCAGCCGCAGTCCGAGCGGAATCCATAACCACGCACCCATGGCGGCGAACGAAGTCGCCCCAACGATCCTGACGAAGGCAGCGCGTAAGTCAGCAGGCAGACCAGCCAATAGCCCGCGTAGAGATACGTCGCTTCAGAAAACCATTTCCCCCGGTAGGATCGAGCCAGCCAACGGCCAAAGGCACGGATCGGCCAATAGGCGATCACCCACGGAACGATCGCGAATAACACAAACGTCCCCACAGCACCGAACAGGCCAACCAGCGCGCCGATCCAAGACGAAAACCCGGAGTCGACACCGCGCTCCAAAGCGTCGAGCCCAAGCGTCGAAGCCCCTGCCAGAAGAAAAAACGGCGGGAAAAGATAGGGCGCCGCAACGCGGGTTTTGCCACTGCCAGCCAGCAGCAGCAAAGCGACAAGAGGAAAGCCAATTTGACCACCAAGCCAAAGCATCAGACCGAGAAAACTCTGCTGCTCTTCGGAGCGCAGCCAAGTAATCAGCACGCTAAACAAAAAGTACAAAATAGCGACGCCGGTCGTGCGCCACCAAGACCAGCGCCACAACATGCCGAGGACAAAAACGATCGGCACCGAGTAGACAATGCCGATAATGGCTAA
Source organism: Deltaproteobacteria bacterium (assembly GCA_016874755.1). Taxonomy (NCBI): domain Bacteria; kingdom Pseudomonadati; phylum Myxococcota; class Myxococcia; species Deltaproteobacteria bacterium. Next base: position 16,637 of record VGTH01000056.1, read on the forward strand.
TTTGATCGGACCAAAGCCACCCTCCGGATAGATGAAAGTCAAAATATAGCCTGCCGCCGTGATGCCGATGAGCAGCGAAATCGCAACCATCACTAACGCTAGACGCCGAGCGGCGTTGCGGTTGGCGTCTGGAGAAACTTCGCTGCTACCTGGCGGCGCCTCGGTGGGTTGAGCAACCAAAGCCCCTGCAGCTGGGACTGCAGCGTCTCGTGGCGCAACACCGCTCGCCATCAGCTTTACAATGCGGCGGCGATAGAGCCACGACACGACGCGAGCCGCAAGGCTTGCCAGAATCAGCGCGACCAGGAAGATGAAGAGTAATTTTCCGTGCATGAAATCGCCGCACCGCGTGGGAAAAGCTTCGTATTGACTCAGCGCGGCGCAGGCCAGTTGTTTGTGAAAACCTAGGCCGGGTAACGAGAAGTTGTCAAGAAGAAAGGCAGCTCGGCAGCGGTCTTAGCCATGCTGGAGGCGATGGAGTGGCTCGGCGAGATTGACAAAAAGTATCTGTCCCACCGTGAGGAACACATGGCGGGCAACGAGTGGCCCAGGCTCCATCGAAGACCGCGACGGATCTCCGATGGAGCCTCGCTAGCCCGAATTATTCATGCGACGGGGAAAACCCATGACACTGTCCCATGTAGTCAAGCTCAAATTGGACTGCTATTTCAAGAAGTTTTTATCGAAATACTCTACCCAGGCGTCGCCTTCGTTCAATTGCGAATCGGGCGTGAAATACAGGGCGCGCTTGAAGCGGCCTCCGCCCGGTTTGAGATCGATTTGCTTGGCGGGGATCCTTGGATGCGACGGCAAGTAATTCACCCCCTGAATGACTTTCTGGCCTTCCTCCGACAAGATGAAATCGAGCAGCAGCAGCGCTGCGTGCGGATGGGGCGAGCGTGTCACCGGCGAGATCGTGTTGATGGTCGCCGACGCCGGTTCGATGGGCGACCAATCCACCGGCGCGCCCGCCGATTTGCTGATATGGGCGTGGTGATGAAAGATGTGCAGCGCGAGCGGATATTCGCCGGCGATGACCAAATCCAACAACTGCCGGTTGCTCGCCGTGGTCTTGGCAGGGTTCTGTCCCTTTAACTTTTGCAGATACGCTTTGCCCGCTTCGTCTCCCATGGTCTTGAGGATATTGCCGATCATCATCGGCGCGCCCGAGCCCCGGCTAGTCGACCACATCATCTGCCCCTTCCAGCGCGGGTGCAGCAAATCTTCGTAGCTCTTCGGCACTTCGTTGGGCTTGACCATACGGGTGTTGTAACCGACCGCGAAGAAATAAACGTTGCTCACGCCCCAGTAGCCCTGCGGATCTTTCAGCTCGGCCGGATAGTCGGCAAAGTGAGGTGTATAGAAACGCTGCAAGAAACCAGCCTTTTTCACCATCGGCGCGGTTACCGTGCCGTCGACGATATCGACCTCGTAGCGCTTGCCCTGATATTCGGAAAACATCTTTTGCACGATGCGCTCCGAGTTGCCGCGGAAATGATCGATGGCAATGAACGGATATTTTTTCTCGAAGGCCTCTTTGATCGGCCGCACGACTTGATCGACGATCAGCGACGTATACCAGGTGATCTTCTTTTCTTTCATGGCGCCTTCGACCAGCAGCTTCTGCCGGTCCGGCTTGTTGTAGAGCATGACATCGTCGACGGTGGCGGCCTGCGACTGAGAAAGCGCGCAACAAAACAGCGCCATCACACTCGACAAGAAAATATTTCGCAGCTTCATAGTGAACTCTCCAAACTGTTACGCCGTAAACATGGCGGGTTACGCTGCCGACTCTTTACTTATTTCAAAATCGTCTCGGCAAACTTCCCCGCTGGCGCGCGCACCTTCGTGTACTTGTCTTCCAGGTGATTGCGCACACGGTGATATTGCTCCACTGTCAGTGAGTCTTTGGCGGCATTGATGCCGAGCTTGGCGAGCCAGCGCGTCTCGACGTCCAACCGGCGCGTGCCGTTTTCCATCACCTTGTTGTACCACTCCTGCCCTTCTTTACTGAGAAACCAATTAACGAAAACTCTAGCAGCGTTGGGGTTGGGCGGATTTTTCACCACGCCGATGACGCCAAAGCCATTGCTGGTAGGCAGCCCTTCTCTAGGCGCCGGCACCGGCTTGAGCGGCAGGCCGGCATCCACATAGGGGTCCACCGGAGAGCGACCTAAGCCAAACGCCACAGCGATCTTGGCTTTCGCCAGGGCGTCGGCAAGTTGGCGCAAATCGCGCGTCAAGAACAAATCCTGCGCCGCTAGCTTCTTGAGAAACTCTTCGCCTTTGATGTCCCACATGAACGACCAGATGCCTTGGCCGGAGCTGGGCACGCGCGGATCGCTGAAGCCAATCTTGCCCTTCCACTTCGGCTGGAGAAAATCGTCGAAGCTTTTGAAGTCTTCGGCTTTGGCCAGGGTCGCGTTGAACCAGGCGTTTTGCGTCGCCACGTCGGCGAGAAACGAGTAGAGAAACTTGCTGGTGCCGAGATTGTCTTCCCAAACATGGCCGCCAAACCATTGCTTGGGATCTCTGACTTCAGGGAGAATCCAGAACGACTCGATCGGCTCCAGCATGCCATCGTGCGCCAGGCTCACCGCGGTGCCGGTGCCGCAGATGATCGCATCGAAGTAGCTCACCCCCGCTTTCTTTTCCGCCGCGATGCGCGCAGCGTTCTTCGGCCCCGATGCCGGCACCAGCTCGGCTTCGATGCCAAACTTCTGGCGCAGGACACTCTCCATCTCTTTGCGCAGCTCATTGGACGGCGGTATCGCCAGCACAACCTTGCCCTCTTTTTTCGCCGCCTCGACGACCTTGTCCCACTCGGGGGGCCGACGGGCTTCGGCGGCGAGCGCGCTCTGTACGCTAGCCAGCGCCACGGAAACAACCAATATTTTTATTGCCAAACTATTTTTCATGATCGCCATCGGTCCAGTTCCTAGTTTCCGCTTTTGGCATTCACAGTTTATTTCAAAATCGTCTCGGCAAACTTGGCCGCCGGCAGGCGCACGGCGGTGTACTTGTCTTCCAGATGATTGCGCAGCTTATGATATTGCTGCACGGTCAAGGTATCTTTCGCCGCCGAGATGCCGGTGTCTTTCAACCATTTGGTGTTCACGTCCAAGCGCCGTGTGCCGTTTTGCATGACTTTCGCGTACCAATCTTGACCTTCACGGCTCAAGAACCAGTTGACAAAAACTCTGGTCGCGTTCGGGTGCGGCGGGTCCTTGATGACACCGAGCACGCCAAAGCCGTTGCTCGCTGGCAAACCTTCTTTGGTCACCGGCGCCGGCTTCAGCGGCAAACCGGCCTTGACGAACGGCTCCGTCTGACTGCGGCCCAAACCGAAGGCAATCACGACCTTGCCCTTCGCCAGCGCGTCCGCCAGTTGACGCAGGTCGCGCGTCAAGAACAACTCCTGCGCGACGAGTTTCTTGAGAAACTCTTCGCCGCGATGCTCCCACATAAACGACCAGATCGATTGCCCCGAGCTCGGCACGCGCGGATCGCTGAAGCCAACCCGCCCTTTCCATTTGGGATTCAAATAATCATCAAAGCTGCGCAGCTCCTGCGGCTTGGCGAGGCTGGTATTGTACCAGGTGCTGTGCGTGCTGACGTCGGCGAGAAAAGAGATGAGAAACTTATGGGTGTTGACGTTGTCTTCCCAAATATGACCGCCCCACCACTGTTTAGGATCTTTGACCTCGGGCAGAATCCAAAACGATTCCAGCGGCTCCAACATGCCGTCGTGGGTCAGCCCAGCCGCGGTGCCGGTGCCGCAGATGATTGCATCGAAATAATTAACGCCGGCTTTTTTCTCGGCGGCGATGCGGCTTGCGTTCTTCGGACCGGGCGCAGAAACCAGCTCAGCTTCCAATCCAAACTTCTGCTTCAGCAGCGGCTCCAACGCCGTGCGCATCTCGGTGGCCGGCGGAATCGCGAGTACGATCTTGCCTTCTTTCTTGGCCTCTTCTAGCGCCTTGTCCCACTGCGGCGGAGCCTTCGCTTCGGCGGCGAAGAGAACGGTGCTCCAACACGCCACCAGAAATATCGCTAGCAAGATGATCCGGTTTCTTATCTGCACGATCTCATCCGAACTTCCCCCTTTGAAAAAGGGGGATCGAGGGGGATTTCTTCCAAGCGCAACGGAAAAAATCCCCCTACCCCCCTTTTTCAAAGGGGGGATGAAAACCTACTTTCTCAGCTTTTCAAAGCCCCCGACGCCTTTGCCACATGGGTCGCAATCGCATCCATCAACGCCGGCGACAAACAGTCGTAGGGCTCCAGCTTCAACTCCTTCAAACGCGCCCGCACCTCGCCCATGCCGCTCGGGCTAAAGCCCGACTCAATGATCGAGGAAACAAACGCGGCAAACTCCGGCGCCGCCCAGCCGGCGTCCGGCGACAGCTCGGTGTGGATAAAATCGAAGCCATAGAAAGGATGCTTCTCATTGTCGATGCGGCCGTACATGTGCACGCCGCAGGCGCTGCAGGCGTAGCGCTTGATCGCCGCGTTGGCGTCCACGACCTTTAGCTTGTCAGCGTTCGCGGTCACCTGCAGTTTATCGCGCGACACCACGGCAACCTGCGAGAACAGCGCCCCCGCCGGCTTCCAACACTTGGTGCAGCCGCAAACGTGATTGTGCGCGCACTGGCTTTTGATCGCCACGGCGACTTTCTTGTCGGCGCAGCGGCAATAAAGCGCGCCGCCGGCGAAATCCTTGGAACCGGGTTTTACCCCGCCATCGACCTGCGGATGGATAGATATAGCCATAGTGATGATGCTCTCCTTCCTCGTGATTGGAGACTATATCTTCTTGCCGGGGACGGGTAAATGTCAATGGGGTAAATAGTTCACCACGGAGACACGAAGGTCCCGAAGATAAGAGAAGAGCAACCGAACGTTTCCGAACTTCGTGCCCTTCGTGGCTTCGGAGTGAATTACTCCTCACAGCCTTTGCGTTCTCTGCGTTCTTTGCGGCTAATTCTCTTCTCCCCTCCGGCATCTTCGCCCAGGAGCCGCTGCGCGCTGGGACGATTTTCAGTGCCACCCAGGCGCCGCTGTGGGCGGCCAAGGAGGGGCGCTACTTTGAAAAATACCGCATCAAGAATTTAGCAGTCATTCAATTTTCCGGCGGCGGCGCGCCTTTGTCGACCCCAGCATCATGGACGAGTTGGAAAAAGAAGGCTTCGTCGCCAGCGTGTATCGGTGAACTACTCTTTTTAGTGTTCGAACCCTTCTCCGCGGCTGTCCGGCTTGCTCTCGCCGGCGGCCTTGTCGTGGCCCTTGCGGATCTCCTTGCCGCGCTCGATGCTGACCACTTTGAGAATCGCCTGCAGCTCGGGGCGCTCGACCACTTCTTTTTTGAGCAGCAGCTGTGCCAATTCTGCCAGCGCGCCGCGGTGGGTCGCCAAGGTTTCGCTGACTTTTTCATGGGCCAGCGTGAGGATCTCTTTCACCTCGGCGTCGATTAGCCGCGCCGTGTCTTCGCTATACTCTTTGTTCGTTTGCATCGGCACCGGCAGGAACAGCGGCGTGCGCGGCCCTTCGAGAGCGACCAGGCCAAGCCGCTCGCTCATGCCGAACTGCGTCACCATGGTGCGGGCAATCTCGGTGGCGCGCTGCAGATCGTTCTGCGCCCCAGTGGAGATATCGCCGAGAAACATCTCTTCGGCGACGCGCCCACCCAACAGCACATAAATGCGCGCCAGCAATTCACCGCGCGTCATCAAGTAGCGATCCTCCGTGGGCGTTTGCTGGGTGTAGCCCAGGGCAGCGATGCCACGTGGGATGATCGATATCTTTGACACCGGGTCGGCGCCCGGCACCAGCTCGGCGACCAACGCATGACCCGACTCGTGATACGCCACGGTCTTTTTTTCCTTGGGGCTCATCACCCGGCTCTTTTTCTGCAGACCGGCAATAACCCGCTCGATGGCCTCGTCGAAATCGGTCATCTCGACGGCGTCTTTCCCCTGCCGCGCCGCCAGTAGCGCCGCTTCGTTGACGATATTGGCGAGATCGGCACCGACAAAGCCAGGTGTCTTGGCGGCGAGCAGCGCCAAGTCGACATTGGCCGCCAGTTTGATTTTCTTGGCGTGCAGTTCGAGAATTTTTTGCCGCCCTTTGACGTCGGGCCGGTCGACGAGCACCTGCCGGTCGAAGCGACCCGGGCGCATCAGTGCCGGGTCGAGAATTTCCGGCCGATTGGTCGCCGCCATGATAATCACGTTTTTGTTCGGGTCGAAGCCATCCATCTCGGCGAGCAATTGATTCAATGTCTGCTCGCGCTCGTCGTGGCTCGCCAGCATGTTGACGCCGCGCGCTTTGCCGAGCGCGTCCAACTCGTCGATAAAAATAATACTCGGCGCATGCTCGGCCGCCTGGCTGAACAAGTCGCGCACCCGCGCGGCGCCGACGCCGACGAACATCTCGACGAAATCCGAGCCGGAGATGCTGAAGAACGGCACACCGGCTTCACCGGCGACCGCGCGTGCGAGTAGCGTCTTGCCGGTGCCCGGAGGGCCGACTAGCAGCACGCCTTTGGGCAGATGTCCGCCCAAGCGCTGATACTTTTCCGGATGTTTGAGAAACTCGACGACCTCGACGAGTTCCTCCTCGGCCTCATCGATGCCGGCGACGTCGGCGAAACTCACGCCGGTCTTCTTTTCGATGTAAACTTTGGCCTTGCTCTTGCCGATCTGCATCATGCCACCGCCGGCGCCCATGCGCTTGAACAGATAACTCCAGAGCGCGAAAAACAGCAGCACCGGCACCACCCAGGACAGCACGGTCGTCAGCCACTCGCTATTCGCCTCGCCTTTGAACGGCACGCCGGCCTGCTCCAAGTCTGGGGTCAGGTCTCTATCTTCGACCCGCACCGCGACAAACGATTGGGCTTTCTTGGCGTCGTCGCCGAGCTCCTTGAGCTTTTCTGGCGCGAAAATTTCTTTCAGCCCCTCTGGTTTGATCTTACCGCGCACAACTTTGTCGCCAATGATGGCGTCGGTCAGCTGGCCTTTTTTCGCCAGGGTTTTGAACTGGCTATAGGTAATCGTCTCGACTTGCGCCGTGGTGATGAAATTCTGCACGAGAACGATCATCAGAATCGCCACGAGCAGGTAGCCAAAGGAGATCTGCTGAGCTTTTTTGTTCATCGGATCGCCTATCGCACCACGAAGCGCGCGAAGGTCACGAAGGTCGGAGAAGATTTCTTGATTGTCTTCTCTTTACCTTCGTGGTCTTCGTGGTGAAAATGTCCCCTCCGAGATTTGCGTCTTTTGCGGTTAAATCCCTTACCCCATGCGGTAGCAGTTGTAGCGCGCGGTGTCTCTGCCTTGCTTCCTCCTAAGCTCCTCGACCGCGCCACTCGATGCGCACGAACTTATTGTTGTGCGACCATTTGTAATCCAGCTTGCCGCCGCGGGCTTTGGCGATCGCACGGCCCAGTCGCTGCGCCAACTTCTCCGTGGTGGTTTCGACCGTCCAGCCGTCACCCGCGGCGCGCAGGCTCATGATCCGTTCCAACGGATTTTTCTCCCGTGCGCGGGTTTCTTCATTGCGCAGAATCCGTAGGGTCTCGCCGCGGACGGCTTCCGCTACTCGCAATAGATGCAACTCGCCGGACGCCGAGCGTTCCCGGATCTTGACACAGGCCGGGCAATAAATTGGATGATGCGGCACCGGCAGCGTGAGCCCCGCAGGCGCGGCAAAGGCCCAGTGGCGCCGGTGATAGAACGCGCCGCAGCCGGCACATTGGATCACGCCTTTCGGTGCGCCGCGCGGCAGAAACGTGTCGGTATAAGTATCGGTCTTCTTTTTGTAGTTAACGTTGTATTTTTTCGCTGCGGTTCTCATGGCCGCTCCTTCCTCGTTCACGTCTTGGCGGTCAAAGTATCGATCCATTCGCCGATGGGTCCGCGGCTGACTTTGCGCACCACTGCCTCGAGTTCGCCGTAGTCCATCCAAACGCCGTGACACTCGCGACAGCGGTCGAGGGTCACGCCGTGAAACGTAAACGTTTCGAGCTTACCCGAACATTTGGGACAGCTCGGCTCGGCGCTGCCTTTGTCGACCTTACGAAGCTGGCCACGCAGCTTTTCCAGAATTTCGCGGTCCCGTTCGGCGAAATAGATATCTTCCTTGGCGCGCTCCACGAGTTTCATGGTGTCGCCAAATCGATCTTTTTCGTCTGCCATGATTTGTCACCTCCCGTGAAACACCAGCAAACAAACAACGCAGCTTTAGTGCCAACCTGGCGCATTTCGCGCTTGCCCGCCCTACGAGGGATTGCGCCCGAGTCCAGGCGCCTTGCGGCCCGAGAATTTTCATTTGCGCGAAGAATCAATGGAGTATTTCGCAACGGTGAGAAATTTGCGCTGCACGACCCGCTCTCATCGACTCAGGTAAAAAACCCGTCGGAGTCCTTCGATGGGCTCAGGACGAACGGAATCGGAGTTGAAATCGTTCAACAAAAATCCGTTCATGCTGAGCCCGTTGAAGCATTCCGAGGCTTTCAGCGGAATCGTCTAATGCGGGCACCCATCTTGCGTTTCCAAACTTTGGGCAAAACACTTTGAGCTTTGAACGGATAGCATGAGCGAAATCTTCGGCTTCGACGCCTACGCTCCCAAAGAGATCGCCGAGCGCGTGGAAAACGTCGGCGTCACCAAAGCGCGCCTGCTGTTGTTGCAGCAGGTCATTTTGGGCGTGTTGGCCGGCGGCTTCATCGGCCTGGGCGCTTTCTATTTTAACCTGGTGACTAGCGACACGACGTTGGGCTTTGCCGCAAGCCGCGTGCTTGGCGGCGTGGTGTTTTCATTGGGGCTGATCCTGGTGGTCGTCGCCGGCGCCGAGCTGTTTACCGGCAACAACTTGCTGGTAATGGCGTGGGCGAGCCGGCGCATTTCCACGGCGGAGCTATTGCGCAATTGGCTGGTGATCTATTTGGCCAATCTGGTCGGCGCCCTGGGCTTGGCGTGTTTGGTCTTTCTGTCGAATCAATGGCAACAGAACGGCGACGCGGTCGGCATCAACGCGGTGAAGATTGCCGCCGCCAAAGCGGCGCTGCCGTTCTGGCCGGCATTTTTCAGAGCGGTTCTCTGCAACATCTTGGTTTGTCTCGCGGTTTGGCTAGCGCTCGCCGGCCGCAGCGTTACCGATAAAATTCTCGCCATCGTCTTTCCGATCTCCGCCTTTGTCGCCGCCGGCCTCGAACACAGCGTTGCCAATATGTACTTCATCCCGCTGGGGATCTTGTTACAATCAAAATTGCCAGTTGACGGCGCGGCGCAGCTCTCGTGGATGGGCTTGTGGAACAATCTCTTGCCGGTGACGCTCGGAAATCTTTTTGGCGGCGCCGGGATGGTCGCGCTGGTTTATCGCTGCGTCTATCGACCGGCACGGCATGAAAATCGCTAATAGAAATAACCCGCAAGCTTTGATGGTGAACTCATGAGCGAACCGAATCCTCACCTTGGCATTCTCGTCGGCGGCGGCCCAGCGCCCGGCATCAACGGCGTGATCGGCGCGGTGACCCTGGAAGCGCGCACCCGGGCGCGCAAAGTCATTGGCATCTACGATGGCTTTCAGTGGCTCATGCGCGGCGATAGGACCCACGCGAAGGAGTTGGAGCACGATGACGTCTCGCGCATCCATTTTCAGGGTGGCTCGATCCTCAACACCTCGCGCGCCAACCCGACTAAGAAAGCCGAAGATCTAAAGCGCGTCGTGCAAACTCTCGACGATCTCGGCATCGGCTATCTCGCCACCATCGGCGGCGACGACACCATGTACGCCGCCAGTCAAGTCGCCAAAACCGCCGGCGGCCGAATTCGTATCTGCCATGTGCCGAAGACCATCGACAACGACCTGCCACTGCCAGGCGAAATCCCGACCTTCGGTTTCGAAACCGCGCGGCAGGTTGGCAGCGAGCTGGTGAAAAACTTGATGGAAGACTCGCGCACCACCGGGCGCTGGTACTTCGTCGTAGTGATGGGCCGCGCTGCCGGCCACTTGGCGCTCGGCATCGGCAAAGCCACCGGCGCCACGTTGACCCTTATCCCCGAAGAGTTTCCCGGCCCGATCCACCTCTCGACGGTTTGCGACATTCTCGAAGGGGCGATCCTGAAGCGCAAAGCGCTGTGGAACCGCTCCGATGGCGTCGCCGTGATCGCCGAAGGCTTGCTCGAACATATGCCGGCGGAAGAGCTCAGCAGCATCGACGGCGTGCGTATCGCCCACGATGCCTATGGCCACCTGCGCCTCGCCGAAGTCGATCTCGCCTATATTCTGAAAACCCTTGTGGAGCATCGCTTCGCCGCGCGCCAGAACAGTTTGGCCATCGTCCACAAAAACATCGGCTACGAGCTGCGCTCGGCGGTGCCCATCGCCTTCGACTGCGAATACGTCCGCACCCTCGGCTATGGCGCCGTGGATTTTTTGCTGAACCCCAACGCAACCACGGCGCAACTCGATGGTGCTTTAGTTTGCATCATCGGCGGCAAGCTGGAAAATCTCAGCTTCGCCGCATTGCAAGACCCCAAGACCGGCAAGACCCGGGTGCGCAAAGTCGACATCGAAACACCTTCCTATCGGGTCGCCCGCGAATACATGATTCGCCTGGAGAAAGCGGACTTCATCGACGACGAGAAGCTGCGCATGCTCGCCCAGGCAGCTTCGTCGGCCAGCCATTTCTGCGCGCCCAATGAGTTTTACGATCGCTATTGCTACTTAACCAGAGACCTGAGGGGCAATCTCTAAGAAACAGGAGCATCGATGGCAACCAAAATCGGTATCAACGGCTTCGGCCGCATCGGCAGACTGGTGCTGCGCACACTGATCGAGCGCTACAAGAAAGAGTTCAACGTCGTCGCCATCAACGAATTGGCCGACCTGAAGACCAACGCCCATCTGTTTCGCTACGACACGACCTACGGCGGTTATGCCGGCACGGTCGAAGTGGGCGACAACAGCATGAAAATCGACGGCCGCAACGTCGCCGTGCTGAATCAAAAGGAACCGGCGCGCCTGCCCTGGAAGCAGCTCGGCGTCGAGATCGTCATCGAAGCCACCGGCGTGTTCACCGACGCGGCGCAAGTTAAAGCCCACTTGGATGCCGGCGCCAAAAAAGTCATCGTCACTGCGCCGGCCACCAACGAAGACATCACGCTGGTGCTTGGCGTCAATGAAAACAACTACGATCCGCGCAAGCATCAGATTATTTCCAACGCCTCGTGCACCACCAACTGTCTTGCGCCCGTAGCCAAAGTATTGCACGACAGCTTCGGCATCGAGCGCGGTTTGATGACAACCACCCACGCCTACACCAACGACCAGCGGATTCTCGATTTGGCGCACAAAGATCTGCGCCGCGCCCGCGCCGCGGCGATGAACATCGTGCCGACCAGCACCGGCGCCGCGAAAGCGATTGGTCTGGTCATGCCGGAATTGAAAGGGAAACTGCACGGCCTATCGTTCCGCGTGCCGACGGCCACCGTCTCGGTCGTCGACCTCGTCGTCGACCTCAAAAAAGCCGCGACGGTGGAAGAGATCAATGGCGCCCTCAAGAAAGCCGCCGAGGGCAAGATGAAAGGCTACTTGGCCTACTGCGACGAGCCCTTGGTCTCCAGCGACTTCCGTGGTAATGCAGCATCCTCGATCGTCGATGGGCTTTCGACGGTGGTGCTCGAAGGAAAAATGGCCAAGGTTCTATCTTGGTATGACAATGAATGGGGCTATAGCTGCCGCGTCGGCGACTTGGCCAAATTAATCGTCGACAAGGGCCTTTAGGAGGACGCTATGATCGCCAAAGATATCATGACCCGCGACATCATCACGGTGAATCCCACGATGACCGTCAAAACGCTCGCCATGACGCTGATCAAAAATCAGATCAGCGGCGCGCCGGTGGCCGGCAAGAACGGCAAGATCGTCGGCGTCGTCTCCGAGGCCGACATCGTCGCCAAAAAAGGCAAAACAGTCAGTGACATCATGAGCAAAAAAATCATCAGCGTCAGCGAAGAGACGCCAGTCGAAGAGCTGGCGCAGCTCATGACCACCCATGCCATCAAACGGCTGCCGGTCATGAACGGCGACAAAGTCGTCGGCATCGTCAGCCGCGCCGACATTGTCAGCGCCATCGCCCAAGGGAAGCACATCGCGCTGGACACGCCGATTTACGATCTGTGAGGGCAGTGGGAAAATCGACTCGGCCGGCACGACGCTCCAGCGAACGTGCAAATTGCGCCGGCGCCCCAGCGCCCCGCCCTGGTGCCTGCGCTCCGGAAGGATTTCACATCGATCGCACCGCCATCATGAATCGTCCGCGCTAGCAAGGAGCGGCTGTGCTTTGGCGTCGGCTTTGAGATAGTGCTCCTTGCGCGCCAGTTTCAGTTTCAATCGCTGTTCATTGCGCGCAAACATGGGCTGCATCGCGTCCACCGCCCCGTGTATAACGTCGCCGCTCTCGACACGCTCGAAACGCAGTTTGAGTTTGTCGAAGGCCAACCGACCGACATCGACGAGGTCATTCAGCAAACGGCTCAGGTGATTGATCTGCCCAGCGATGATGCACCGATCTTGCTCTACTTCCGCAGGCAGCGCCCCATGTTTTTGCAGCAAATCGATAAACATCTGCATGATCGCGATCCGGTGTCGCAATTCATGGGTCATGATCGCAATGAATTGGCTCTGATCGCGGTCCGCGTTGGCCAAGCTTCTTCCGCCGCAAAGCCATCTACCTCGCGTTCCTAGATTAGTTGATCTTAACCCCAAGTTTCTCGGCGACGGCGTTGAACCGCTGCAACCAAGCTGCCGCTTCAGGATCGCCGCGCTGCTGGCGCTCGCGCATGCGCGGCAAGCTCGCTTCGATCAGGCGGTAAAAGCGGTTCTGGACGTTCCACAGATTTACCCCGAAGGGCAATGTTGTGAGCAAGCTGGTCGCGTTGTCAAAGGCGCGCAGATTCTCCGTCGAGGGTTCCAGTTGAAAACGCTTGGCGATTTTCTCCAAATTGCGCCGATAGGTGAACTCGAGAGTTGCACGGTCGAGCGCCACCTGCTCCAGCTTGGCCGCCTGCAGGGCGCCCTTCACTTTGTCGATCTCGATGATCTCTTGCTCCAGCGCGTGGCGCAGCTGCTGATTGAGCACAAACTCCGCAGCAGCGTGGATCGCCTTTGGCGGCGGGATATGCAAATCGAGCAAAAAACGTAGCATCGGGGCGCGGTGTTCGTAGACCTGGCGATAGAGCGATTCGGCTTCGTCCAAGGTGCTGGTCAAGATTTGTTGCAAGATCGTACGCTGCTCGTCGCGAAACAGCGCGCGCAAAGTATAGTTGGATTCACCGAAGCGGCGATCCATCAGGCGAATCACCTCGGCAAAGTCGGCGCGCAAAAACGGCTCGGCAAGCTCGCGCTCAAGATAGCGCTCGACGTCATCGTTAAGCGCGGTTCGCACACCGCCGTTGACGGTGTGATCGCCTATGTGCAATACCCCGAAGCTCAACTCGGTGGCGCCGCCAGTGATCTTTGAGATCATCGTGACCTGGCCCACGGCGAGCCTGGCGTTGCCGGCTGCGAAAACCTGATAGCGCGTGCGCTCGGCGCGGTAGCAGTAGATATCGGTCTTGTCCGGATAGGTCGCAAACAGCGAGCTGATGGCATAGTGGGCGCCGACGCGCTCCCAGTCGACCACCGCCGGGCGCACGAACTTCTCGTAAATTTGCCGGCCGTTTTCATGTTCGGCGAGATTGCTCTTGGCCAACGCCAGGCGCGCCAGAAAGCGCCGCTCCACGGTATCGCCGAAAAGTTCTTGTGCGAGCTGCGCTGCGCGCGCGGCGAACTGAATCACCTGCACCGTTTCCAGGCCGGACAGCTCGTCGAAAAACCAACCGCAGCTCGTGTACATGAGCAGCGCCTGACGCTGCATCTCGAGCAATTTGAGCACCGCGCTCCGCTCGCCATGCGTCAGCGTGCGGCGCGCATGGCGCGCGAAAAAAGCCTCCACCGTTTTGGCCGAACGATCCAAAATCGCATTGATATAGTCATCCCGTGCCGCCCACGGATCTTTTAATAGTTTGGCCGCTTCCTGTTCGTAGGGTTCGACGATGGAGTCGCGCAACCCGTCGAGCGCGTCGCGCAGCGGCGTGCGCCACTCCTGATTCCACTCCGAGTGCCCGCCTGAGTTACAGCCACAGTTACTCCACCAACGGTCGATGCCATGGGCGCAGCTCCAGGAAGTCTTCTCGATGATTTCCACTTCGTGGCGCGGCGGATACAGCTCAAGAAACTCGCCGTAGTTGGTCAAACGCGCCAGCTTCTCGGCTTCGATGTGGTGCAGCGCGTAGGCCAGCGCCATGTCGCCAAAGCGGTGATGATGGCCGTAGCTCTCGCCGTCGGTGGCGATGTGCACAAGCTGCGGCCCTTCGCGCGTATCGGAAAAGGCCCCGAGCAGCCTTTCGGCAAAACGTTCCCCGGCGGAGAGAATACCTTCAAAGGCAACCGCGCGTGAAATCGGCCCGTCGTAGAAGAAAATCGCAATCGAACGACCCGAGGGCAACCGCTGCCAGTACGGCCGCGTCGGATCGATCTGACCGCCACTCACGTCGCGCCAAGCTTCATTGCCGATCCGGCGCGCCCGCGCCGCCTGATGCGGCGCCAGAATTGTGAATTTAACGCCGCACTCGGCGAGGATTTCTAGACTTTCGACATCGACCGCAGTTTCCGCCAGCCACATACCTTCGGCCTGGCGTTTGAAGCGGGACTCAAAATCACGCAGGCCCCAGCGTACTTGGGTATAGCGGTCGCGCCGATTGGCCAGCGGCATAATGATGTGATTGTAAACCTGCGCCAGCGCCGAGCCATGGCCCGAATAGTTCTTTTGACTGTCACGGTCCGCCTGCAAGATAGCGGCGTAGACATCCGGTGCTCTCGCCTCCAGCCACGACAACAACGTCGGCCCGAAATTGAAGCTAATCTTGGCGTAATTGTTGATCAACTGAACGATTTGGTTCTGACCGTCCAGAATGCGCGACACCGAATTGGGCGCGTAACATTCAGCGGTGATGCGCTCATTCCAATCGTGATAGGGATAGGCCGAGTCCTGCAGCTCAATGGCCTCCAGCCAGGGATTTTCCCGCGGTGGTTGGTAGAAATGGCCGTGAATGCAGATGTAACGCATGTCCTCGCTGGGTCCTCGCGTTGCTTCGGAATCTCACGTCCTCGCTTCGCTCGGCATCTCAAATTTCAGATTTCAAATCTCAAATAGCAAGACTCCGAGACTCTGAAATGTGAAATTTGAAATCTGAGATGCCGTGGCTGCGCTGCAGGCGCAGCCACGGCTACATGACCCAGTTGGTTTTCCGCTCGCCTTGCGCCACCACGACGATGCCGCCCTCCGACACGAAGTAGCCGCGCTGGCGATCTTGCTCGACATCCTAACCGATCGCCGTGCCGGCCGGGATGGTATTGCCTTTGTCGATGATGGCGCGGCGGATCTTGCAATTGCGGCCGATCTCGGTCCAGTCCATGATCACCGAATCTTCGACCTCGCTGTAGCTGTGAATGCGCACGTTGCGGCCGATCACACAATGGCGCACGGTGCTGCCGCTGATGATCGTGCCTTCGGCGACGATCGAGTCCAGCGCGGCGCCGCGCCGCTGTTCGTCGGCAAAGACGAACTTGGCCGGCGGATCGCCGTAGCCCACTGTGCGCAAGGGCCAATTGCGATTGTAGAGATTGAACTCCGGATCGACCGAGCAGAGATCCATGTTGGCTTCATAATAGGACTCGAGGGGTCCGAGATCGCGCCAATAGCTATGCTCCTCGCCCTTGAAGCGAAACGGCAGATTGTTTTTGCGAAAGTCATAGGCAAACGCGCGTTTTTCCCGGACCAACGCCGGAATCAGATCGCGCCCGAAGTCGTGGCGGCTCTGCGCGTCATTGGCATCGCTGCTCAAAGCTTGGACCAGCACATTGCTGCTAAAAAGATAGTTGCCCATCGACACCAGCGCATATTCCGGCTCACCGGGTATCGGCTTCGGGCAGCGCGGCTTTTCTTCAAAGCCAACGATGCGCCAATCGGCGTCGACTTCCATGACGCCGAACTGGGAGGCTTCTTCGATGCGCACCAGCAGCGCTGCCACCGTGACGTCGGCAAAATTGTGCTTGTGCGCGCTGATCATCTGGCGAATATCCATGCGATAGATATGATCGGCGCCGAATACCGCGACAAAGGTCGGGTTGTGGCGCTGGATCAAGTAAAGATTTTGGTAGACCGAATCGGGAGCTATGATCAAAGCGTGTGGAAATAGGAAATAGGTAGGCGTACCCTTTCGCGAATCTAAAAACGAAAGGCTGCCTGTTGGCGCAGGCAGGAAAGGATACGCCGATGAGAGAAAAGCACACTGAGG